>DBGFLV010000033.1:0-5058 GCA_048528425.1 Oxalobacter sp.
CATGACGGTAGTGATCGCGGGAAGCGAAGTCCATTCGGGGGTAAACACCAGTCGGATCCGTGCGCAAGACGTGTTCCACCACACTCAAGGACTCGACGAATTCGTGCCAGTCCATAGCACTTAACAAGCGGATACTGCCGATACTGTTACTGATCGACACCTGATCGGCGGCCTGGCGCTGGGTTTCCAGCATGACCAGTTGCTCGATAGTCATGCCGGTTTCAGCCAGTCGCTGGGAAATCCAGGTCAAGGGCAACGCTAAAATGGCTTTTTGACTTTGTAAACGCCGAGTCAGTTCAGCTACGAAAGCGCTTACCATGGGAGGATTGGAGCGGGCCAGATCGGCAACCTGAAGGATAAGATTGCTGGGGTCGTTTTCTGCCGTGTCAACGAATTTCTGTACCCACGCTTCCGCCAATTCATGATGGGCTCGAGAAGTGGCCAGCCTGACGGATACCCGTCTCAGGTTTTCTATCAGAGCCAGACGCAACATGATGGGGATGGCCCAGAGTTCGCCTAGTGTGAGGACAGACTCGGTTTGATATGAGGAAATGAAGTGGGAAAGACTGTTGGCGTCGATGTGTCCGTCGCCGTGGGAGACCACTTCAAACGCCAGGGCGTAAACACGGGGCATGCCGGCCATGGGACCGCTGGCCAGCCGCGGCAATTCCGTACTGTACTGTTCCGGCAGATGACTTTTGGCAATTTGAATCTGCTCTTCGATCAGATAGAAATTATCCAACAGCCATTCGGCGGCCGGGGTGATTTTGTTCTCCGTTCTGACGGCCGAAGCCAAGATGTCATAGACTTTGCGGATAACGGCTTCGTTGTCGTCCAGACGGGAGAGTAACCGGTCTTTCTCGTTTTTGTTGCTTAAGACGTGTGTTCGGGCCAGATAGTTGCCGTATTGTCCCATCTGGGTCACGCTGTACAGCTCTGCGCGCAACGGTTCTTCATCCAGATCGAACGCATCGGTTTCACCTTTACCGTTACGGTCTTGGAAAAAAAGAGGGTATTGCTTAAATAAATTGAAAAATTCGCTTATCGTCTTCAATTTTGAGAACCTCAGTTGGGTAGATGTTTGTGCTATGCAGAATCAGGCATACCATCTCAATAAAACGCTTTCAGCGACTTATTGAAGATCAACTGTCATGGTGAAATCGGGGAATTTTTAAACGGGGCTTTTTCTGTTTCAACAAACGGTAGAACAGCACTTGACAAAAAGGGTCAAAAGGGAAAAAGTAGCAACACTGGAATGGAATTCGGCTTTTCTTTTGCCTTACGGACTGGACAGTTTATAAAGTTATGTTTTACATTCTCGAAAATGCTTTCGAGCAAGTAAATCAATTCAGCGCATGTATAGCCTGCATGCGGAAACAGTCGCCCGGCTTTAAACCGGTGGATGGAACAGGCTTTTTGGCGTTTTCTTTCCCGATTGAAGTGTCTTGACGAGAGCCGGACACGTATCTGGCAAAGTATCGTTTCGACCGGTTTAGCTTTTTCCCGGAACCGGCAAAACAATTCAGTTTCCTTGATTCATCTATGAGTATTGAAGAGGAAAAGATCATCCTCGAAACGGCGCTGCTGTGCACACAAGAGCCTTTGACGTTGTCGGACATGGCAAAAATGTTCATGGATGAGACGGCGCCTGTTAAAAAAGAGGCGATGGCCCGTTACAGACTGCTTCTTGAAGAGTTGAAAAAAGACTGGGAAAACCGGGGTCTGGAACTGGTGTGTGTCGCGAATGGCTGGCGTTTTCAAAGTCGCCTTGAAATGAAACCGTATCTTTTACGGTTGCGTCGGGAAAAACCGCCGCGTTACAGTCGTGCAACGCTGGAAATCCTGGCGATTATCGCTTACAACCAGCCGGTGACCCGAGGCGACATCGAACGGATAAGAGGAGTCGCGGTCAACAGTCAGGCCATCCGTCTGCTGGAAGAGCGGGGGTGGATCGACGTGGTCGGCTACCGGGAAGTTCCGGGTCGCCCGGCGTTGTTGGCCACGACGTCGCGATTTCTGGACGATCTGGGCCTTGCGTCGCTGGAACAGTTACCGCCTCTGGAAGTATTGCAAGAAATGGATATCGTCCAGTCGTTGTAGACGCCGGCCCTGACGTCGACAAAGAGAAACACGATTTCCCAAAGTGAAAACATGGCATGGATGTGATTGAAATGAATGATGATATGGAAGTTGCGTTGACATCGATTGATACGGGGAATGAAACCCGTGACGTTACGATTGAAAGAATGAAAGTCGCTGACAAGAAAAACGGTCGTCCTGCCTCCGGCGGAAAAAAACGTCCGGCCCGGGAAAAAGCGGTTTCTTCGGTGACGGTGCCTTCCTTTGCCGATGAAACGGTGTCGCCTGCCAAGACCAAAAAGTCGGCGTCCGATGAACTGAACAGTTCACGGTCGACCAAAAAGAAATCGGCCGGAACAAAGACTGCTGCCGACAGCAAGAGTGTACCAAAAACGCCGAAAAATACGGCAGCAAACCGGCATGAGCCGGTAGACGTTTTCCGTTTTGTGACCTCGGGTGATTTCGACAAAATCAATGAAACGACTGGTGACGTCACCGAGATGAAAAATGGGGAGGGTGGAAAAAAACGCAAGACCAGGCGGGAATTGACGGCAGAAGACGACGCCCCGAAATTGCACAAGGTACTGGCCGACGCCGGATTGGGTTCCCGCCGGGATATGGAAGAACTGATTGTTGCCGGACGCGTTTCCGTCAACGGTGAACCGGCTCACATCGGGCAGCGCATTCTGTCGACGGATCAGGTTCGTATTAACGGAAAGCTGCTTCAGCGCAAAACGACGAAGACGCTGCCGAAAGTGCTGACTTACCACAAGCCGACCGGGGAAATCGTCAGTCGGGACGATCCCGAAAAACGACCGTCCGTTTTCGATCACCTGCCTTCGCTCAAAAACAGCAAATGGCTGGCCGTTGGACGGCTAGACTTCAATACGGAAGGGCTGCTTCTGTTTACCAACTCGGGCGATCTGGCCAACCGGTTGATGCATCCCCGTTACCACATCGAACGCGAATATGCGGTCAGAACGCTGGGCGAACTGGAAGAGGGCATGCGCCAGAAATTGTTGTCCGGTGTCGATCTGGGAGACGGTATCGGTCAGTTTTCGCGTATTGTCGACGGCGGTGGAGAAGGTGTCAACAAATGGTACCGGGTGACGATCGGTGAAGGCCGAAATCGTGAGGTGCGCAGAATGTTTGAAGCGGTTGGCCTGACGGTTTCCCGTTTGATTCGTACGCGTTACGGGGCCGTTACCCTGTCTCCGGAGCTCAAACGCGGTCGATGGGACGAGCTGGACGAAAACGAAGTCCGCCAGTTGATGAAGCTTTCCGGTCTCGAGGAAAAAAGCTCCAAAAAAAACCAGGAAAAAGCGAAATCCCGTCATGCCTCAGGGAAATTTTCGGACTATTCGGCGTCTGAATCACTCAGCATTCGCGAGTTGCAGCGACAGGGACAGCGTCAGAAAAAGAACCCGAACGACAAGCGGGGAACCGCACGAAGCCGGCAGCCTGATCCATTACAAACCACTTTCGGCTATGCCGGTATGGAGCGTCCCACAAAAGGCACAGCGGCACGCAATCGCGGCCGTAATCTGCAAAAACAGCGTCGGCAGGGCCGTTAAGGAACGGCAAACGCGTTAGAAGGGGCCGAACCGTTTGTCGGGATATTCACAGAGATCGTTGATCAGACAACGCGAGCAATCGAACGATTTGGCCTTGCAGACGTAGCGTCCGTGCAGCAACAGCCAGTGGTGCGCGTTCATCATGAATTTCGGTGGAATGACGCTCACAAGCCGGTCTTCAACTTCCCGGACGTTTTTGCCAGGTGCCAGATTCGTCCGGTTCGCCACTCTGAAAATATGGGTATCGACAGCCATGACGGTCTGATGGAACGCAGTATTCAAAACAACGTTGGCCGTTTTTCGTCCCACTCCCGGCAGGGCTTCCAGCGCTTCACGATTGTCCGGTACTTCACCGCCGTGCCTTTCCAGCAGGATTTCCGACGTTTTCACGATATTTCTGGCTTTGGTCGGATAGAGATTGATCGTTCGTATATAAGGGATTAAACCTTCTACACCCAACGCCACCATGGCTTTGGGGGTGTGGGCAACAGGATAAAGTTTTTCGGTCGCCTTGTTGACGGATACATCGGTCGCCTGTGCCGAAAGCATGACCGCCACCAACAGCTCGTAAGGTGTGCGAAATGTCAGTTCGGTACGGGGATCGGGATTAGCCTTTTCGAAACGTTCGAATATTTCTTCTACTTTTTCAGGAGTCATGGGATCGGAGGGAAAACGAGTTGAACAGTTGCCAAATTCGAAAACATCATCATGCCACTTTTTAAGGAAACAAGCTGTTTTAGTTTTTTTGTTGGGGTTTTGAAACCGTTACGGTCTGATCAAGGCTCGGAGTTGTCCGGTTTCAACCGGGTTCTGGCACGTTCCAGGATGTGACGGAGAACGGCGGCTTTTTTGTCATGGTAAACCGATGCGGCCGGTTGCCCGTTGTCCGTCGGGAAAACGGAACGGCCCATCCTGTTTTTTTCAGCTTGCAATCGGCTCTCGCGCAGTTCGGCTCTTTTCCGAGCCTGTGTCGCTTGTTCAGGTGACCAAGCTGCCCAGCCGGTCCGGATGCCCGAGACGTTTTTCAGCCCGATACAATCCACGGGGCAGGCAGGCAAACACAGTCTGCAGCCGGTACAGTACGTCGACAGGACCGTATGGAACATTCCGGCCGCACCGACAATGGCGTCGACCGGACAGACCTGGATACAACGGGTGCAAGCGAGGCAGTTCGATTCATCAATAAACGCCGCGACCCGGGGTTGTTCCCGGCCGTAACCGGGATCCAGCGGGAGCGTGGGGATGCCGAGCAGATCGGCCAGTTTCCGTATCCCCTCCCGTCCACCGACAGAGCACCGGTTGATCGGTGCTTTTTGCCGGGCAATGGCTTGTGCATAGGAACGACAACCGTCGAATCCACATTGCCTGCACTGCGTTTGCGGCAGCAAAGACAGGATTTGTTCTG
>DBGFLV010000034.1:0-3856 GCA_048528425.1 Oxalobacter sp.
GAACTTGGAGGCGATCATTTCGCCCTGTTCGGTCAGGCGGATCTGACCGTTAACCGTACCATGCGGTTGTGCCAAAATGGCTTCGTAAGTCGGGCCACCTCCCCGACCGACTGTGCCACCACGGCCGTGGAACAAACGCAGTTTGACTCCCATCTCGTTGAAGAGTTTAACCAGTTGTTTTTCTGCCTTGTAAAGTTCCCAGTTCGATGTAGTGTATCCGCCGTCCTTGTTCGAGTCGGAATAACCGAGCATGACTTCCTGCAAGTCACCTTGTTTTTTAATCAGTTCCCGGATGAAAGGAATGCTCATGGCTTCTTTCATGATCGTAGCGGCTTGCTGCAAATCGGGAATCGTCTCGAACAGGGGAATAGCCATCAAGTCGAGTTCGGCATCACTCCACTGGTGATTGACGTCACTGTTGTCCCGTCGCGGATGCAACAGACCGGATTCCTTTTGCAACAGGTAGACTTCCAGCAGATCGGAAACGGTTTCGGTATGTGAAATGATGTAGTTGGTAATGGCACGTTTGCCGTACTGTTCCCGGATGTAACGGGCCGTCCGCATGATTTTGAGTTCGGACGTCGTTTCTTTGGAATACTGGGCAAATGGCGAATAGAGTAGACGTGGCGTGCTCAATTCGCGAATCAGTAGTTTGACTTTTTTCTCTTCGGAGAGCGCCGCATAATTCGGTTCGACCTGGGCCGCAGCGAAAATTTCAGTCAACACGCGCTCATGAACGTCCGAACTCTGGCGCATGTCGAGTGTGGCCAGATGAAAACCGAAAATGTCGACAGCTGCTTTTAGTGCGCCCAGTCGTATCCGGACAATCAGTTCACCGGCATTCTGATTCAGTGAATCGATCATGATTTGCAGATCAGCACCAAATTCGTCCGGGGAAGCGTATGGTTCGCCTACACCGATTTCACTCCGTGCCAGGTTAGTCATCCCGTAATCGCGGGCTGTGGCGGCCAACCGTGAATAAATGGCGATCAGGGCACGCCGGTACGGTTCGTCCACACGGTGCAGGGAAGTGTCGGAAGACGTGTTGGCTAATTCCTGCAATTCCGGACTGACGTGATTTAAAAGCGACGAGATCGACAGTTCCGCACCCAGATTATGAATTTCCTCCAGATAAAATTCCATAATCAGATGGGACTGTCTTTCGAGCGCATGCAGCATAGTGTCGGCATTGACGTTCGGATTTCCGTCCCGATCTCCGCCGATCCAGCTGCCCATTTGCAAATATTTGCTGGCTGAACCGGGAGCCGGTACACCATCAGTGTTCTCCGGATAGCGTTCGCCGATTTCTTCCTGAATGGAATGGTACAGTTCCGGCAGCTCGCGCAAAAAAGTGATCCGATAGTAGGAGAGGGCATTGTTGATTTCATCAGCCACTGAAAGCCGCGTATAACGCAAAAGGCGCGTTTGCCAGAGTGCCGCGATTTGCGCGTACAGCATTTCCGTGTTGTGCTTGCGTTCCTTCGGTGTCAGCGGAGTACCGAGTTCGGCTAAAAGCCGCGCGATTTCGCGTTCACTGTCCAGCGTGCTTTTACGCTGGACTTCAGTGGGGTGAGCTGTTAAAACGGGAGAAATGAACGTCTTACCCAACAGTTTTTTGATGTCGGTACCGGAGACACCGGCGTCGTCAAGCATGTTCAGCGCGTAACTCAAGCTGCCTTTTTCAGGTGGTTCTCCGGCGATCCGTGCGGCGCGGTAGGCCAGATTAGCGTGTTTGTCGACGGCAATATTAGCTAGATGCGAGAAATACGAAAACGCCCTGACCACGGAAATCGCCTGATTCCGGCTCAGATTTTTCAGCAGGTTGTTCAGGGTGTCGGCCGAATAAAGAGTAGGATTTCTTCTGAAGCTGACAGCTGTCTGACGGACATTTTCAACCAGATTGAAAATGTCTTCTCCTTCTTTTTCGCGTATTACGTCACCCAACATGCGGCCCAGCATGCGAATGTCTTCTTTTTCAGGAGCTTCCTGTTGGGATGGGGGAGGGGAACTTATTTCCGGATGCTGATCTGCCATAGTGATGAAATAGGGTCGGGTAGGACAAATTGACCGGCCGGTTTTAATGGCCGATCACGAAATTCATTGTGGTTTTATTGGTTTTTTTCAAGCATACTGATTGTGGAACAACCGGCTATGAAAGGGAACCCGTCTCCCCGGATGGTGTCCGTTTCCTGTTGACAGAAAACGCCTGGGATACCTGTTCCGTTTGAAGCATTAAATAATGGGAATAGCCGGCTTCTTGCAAGTACCTGGACAAGTGAAAGAGTATACCTTTTTTCAACAGATATCTTAACTCTCCTGTCATTTTTTGGGAAAAAAGGCTCAACTTGTTTCTTCTCCGGCAAGAGATTGTCGAAAGACGGATACAACTGAAGAGGGTCAGAAACAACCTCAAGTACCGGCTGCCAACATCAATTGTCTGTCGCAAAATACCAACATGAAAAGAAAACCGGTTTTTCCGTTGTCCACTGATGATGCTTTTCAGGCCGAAACGTCGGGTCGGAGAGCGACAAAGAAGGGAGCAGGGCGCATGAGTTCAGGCCCGAAAACAACAAGACCGGACTCAGAAGCTATAATGGTTGAACCTATTGCGCTCCTCTTCTTTTTTCGATGAACTCTTCGACTGAACCGTCTTTAGGCCAATCGCACAATCTGTTACGGAAAATGCAGCGACGCCAGCGTTTTTTATCGTGGGGACTGAGTATCCTGTGCGGTGTTTTTGCCGTTTATCTCGTTTACTCGCACAGTGAGATGAGAGCGCTTCGTGCGGAGGTCGCCAAACGTCTCCAGTCCGGCGATCGTGTCGGTACGGAAGCGAAAACAATCGCCCGTACGGCACAGGATGCCGTCGCCGTCTTGCAAGCGCAAATGGTTGCGGTACAGGAAAAGCAGGAAGAAGCCGAAAATCAGCAGACTTCGCTGGCGCAACTGTACCAGGAACTGGCCAGGAGTCGGGATGACCGGACGCTGGCTGAAATCGAGCAGGTCCTGTCCACGGCCAACCAGCAGTTGTCCCTGTCCGGGAACATCGGCGGTGCTCTGGTCGCGCTGGAAAATGCCGACCGTTCCCTCGCTCGCTCGGGGAAATCCCGTTTTGCCGACTTGCGTGCCGCCCTTGCCCGGGATACCGAACGCCTCAAAGGGGTTCCTCATGTCGACCTGGAAATTCTTGCACTGCAATTGGATGAGGTCATTGGTGAGATTGACCGGTTGCCGTTGGTATCGGACGGAAAAATAGCCGACGGACAGGACACGATTTTTTCCTCTGAAGAGGTTGTCCATTTCGAGTTTTCTCTTCATCCGGCAGATTGGGCAAAAGCATCGGCCCTCGCGTGGAACGCCTGGATCGATGACATGCGCCAGGAAATGCACCGTCTCGTCCGGGTGCAGGAGGTCGACTTGCCCCAGGCCTTGATGCTGTCGCCGACACAGGCTTACTACGTCCGGGAAAACCTCAAGTTGCGTCTTTTGAGCGCTCGTCTCTCCTTGTTGTCGCGTTCGGTGCGTTCTTTCGGAAACGATATGGATGTTGCCCTGGCAACACTCGGCCTGTATTTTGATGGGTCTTCCAGTCGGGTCAAGCAGGCAGACGCCACATTAAGGCAAATCAAAAATAGCGAACTCGCCGTGAGCGTTCCGGATTTGTCGGAAAGCCTGACGGTTCTACAAAGTTATCGGCTCCGGAATTGAATGCCATGCGTATTTTTCTGGGATTACTTGGTGTTATGGTATCGGCGGTGGGACTGGCTGTGCTGGTACGCACCAACACCGGCAATGTCGTTTTTTTCTGGCCGCCTTATCGGATTGATCTTTCCCTGAACTTGTTTCTGTTTTTGCT
>DBGFLV010000035.1:0-3012 GCA_048528425.1 Oxalobacter sp.
CGCACTTCGACCCTGCCGGTAAAGCTCACATGGTCGACGTCGGGGAAAAAAAGGAAACGCACCGCATCGCCCGAGCCGGAGGCCGTATCCGGATGAAACCGGAAACGCTTTCCATTGTCAAAAACGGAAACGCAGCCAAAGGTGACGTCCTGGGTGTTGCACGTATCGCCGCCATCATGGGCGCCAAAAGAACCTCAGAGCTGATTCCGCTTTGCCATCCGGTCGCCCTGACCCGGATCACCGTCGACTTCACGCTGGAAGACGAGAGCATTCAATGCCGTGTCCAAACGGAGACCGTCGGTAGAACTGGTGTAGAAATGGAAGCCTTAACCGCGGTCCAGACAGGGCTTTTGACACTTTACGACATGCTGAAAGCCGTGGACCGGGGAATGACGATCACTGACATTCGTCTGCTCGAAAAAAGCGGTGGCGCTTCAGGTCACTGGGAGACAGAAGACGACAGGAAACCGTAAACAACCACATCCGGCGATGGATGACCGTTACAAGCCGCTTCTACTTTTGAAAAGAAGCCCTGTTTCACTATAAAGCCGGTACATCCGTCTCGACATTAATGCAGACGTGTTTCCTTTCGAGCCTCTTCCGGCATTTCTGCATGCACCAGTTCCCCCTGAGGATCGGCAAAGAGCGGTGCGCCGCAATCCTCGCAAAACTCCATAGCGAATCGTTCGACTGCCGTTTTCTCATACGAAATACCCAGTTCGCGAAGCAACCTGAAAATGTGCGGCAGCTGACGGCTTCCCTGACGGGACGAGTACGTCCCCTGCCCTTCCAGTTGTGACGGCCAGAGCATGCCGTCGACTTCTTCTGTACCGTAAATGGGCCAGACAATACCGTACACGACCTTGCCCACTTCCTTCTGGTAAAAGCTGACACGGTATTCCTCGACCTGAATCCCGTCCAAATCCTTGCCGAAGCCACCGACCACCGCTGCCAGATTTTCCGGTTGGGTATCCAGCGCATGCACCAGATAATGGACTGCTGCCCGGATAGTGGCCGGCCTGATTTGCTGATCGGCTTTCCGACACGTGTTGAAAAAACCGCCGGGTAAAAGCAATTCCACATTACAGCCGGGCAAGACATCGGCCATCAACGGCGTCACTTCCTGTTGCCATTTTTTCAAACTTTCTTCCTTGACCGTTACGATGTCGGCTGCATCGGAAGGAGTTTGCCAACCAAAAAACGGCTCTCCTTTAGGAACCACAGCACAAGCGAGCAGATAACGCGCATCGGCCAGAAAAGGAACCGTTTCCTGCTTTGACGCCAGTTCAAAACGGGCTCCCTGAATAACGGACTGAATCAAACCCTGCGTTACCGCCATGACGTCGATATGAGCATAAGGCAACTGATCGACGGCATACAGACCGGGCGCAAAAGAAAACCGGACGTTTTCCGCTAAAATCAGACGAGAGAAACATTCCGCGATGGCTTCAACCCGATCCGGCAAGAGCAATCCGGACGCAATGGAAAATCGCGTCCATGCCAGAACGGGAACGGCAATCAGTAACGCCTCGTACGGCCGACCATCCTGTTCGATCACCATTGATTCGCTCAACGCTTCGGCCACTTCCAGCAAACAGTTGTAACCTTCCATATCCGTACCGAACAAATACTCGATAGCCTCATTCAGTACAGCCTGTTTTCGGGCCTGTAACAGTTTGAAAACCAGCGTTTCCAGCTTTTTGCGGCAAAACTCGTTCTCTACAAAACTGGAAGCATGAAACATCTCGAGCGCAAGCGACACCAGACGTTGGCTGTCTGCGCTGAGTTTGGAAGATCCTGCCTTAGATAAACGTCGCATGGTGAAATAATAGAACAACAGAACACGTTATTGTAGTAGATTTTCGGCGATATCCACATTATAGGATCATCCTGCAACGCACTTTGTCGGGAAATCACGAAACCGGACGTTCTGTGGAAAAAAGAAAGGTTGGCATCTCCAAGGGGATTCGAACCCCTGTTCCCACCGTGAAAGGGTGGTGTCCTAGGCCTCTAGACGATGGAGACACAAACCGTGTCTGTATGGTGGAGGTAAGCGGGATCGAACCGCTGACCTCTTGCATGCCATGCAAGCGCTCTCCCAGCTGAGCTATACCCCCCGAATGCAGAAAGAAAATTATAGCAAAGTTTTACAAATTTTGACAATCCCGATGTGGTGTGTTGTCCACGACCGACAGCCCTCCCGTTGTGTCCGGAAAAAACGTTTCGCCGGTTGGAAAACCGGTAGCCCTTTTCCGAAGCGGCTCTGTGACCTTGACACTCTCTGTCTTGTTCTCCCTTACCGGGCGCCACTTTAGCCAACCGTTTTTTACGAGATCGCCGTTTTTCTTTAGAGGTTACCCAGACGAGACAATACCGTTTCCCGGCCGAAAAGACAGACTACCGCGTCGATCGAGGGCGTGTGCAACTGTCCTGTCAACAAAAGGCGCAACGGCATAGCGACCTGCGGCATTTTCAACTTGTTCTGTTTCAGCACTCCCTTCATCATGGCAGACAAAGCCTCGCGTTTCCACTCGACGGTTTGCAATTGGGTTGCATACTCTTTCAGAGCCGTACGGGCAGCTTCCGTCAGATGTTCCTTCAGCAGTACCGGATCGGGATCGGGACGCAGGTAAAACATCAGCGATGCGTTAGCCAACTCGTTCACGGTATTGACGCGATCCTTCATCAACGCGATCACATCGGCCAGTGCCGGCCCCCCTTCCAGGCTCACTCCCATTTTTTTCAATTGCGGCCGAACCATTTCTTCCAAACGTCCATTGTCCGCCTCGCGAATGTAGTGGTTGTTCAGCCAGTTCAGTTTTTCCGTATTGAACTGAGCCGCGGAAGACGACAAATGATCGAAATCGAACCACTCACAAAACTGTTCCATTGAAAAAATTTCGTCGTCGCCGTGACTCCAGCCCAACCGGGCCAGATAATTCAACATCGCTTCCGGCAGGTAACCGGCTGCCGGATACTCCATGACGGACACGGCACCGTGTCGCTTGGAAA
>DBGFLV010000036.1:0-1709 GCA_048528425.1 Oxalobacter sp.
ACTGGCCAAGCTCCTGTTGGCCAAAGGCCACCGCGTCGCCGCGACAACGCGGCGTCTGGCCCGTCTTGAACTGGCCATTAGCCGGGAAAACGACCGTTTTCTGCCGTTGGAAGTCGACATCGTCAATGAAGTCTCGGTCAAAAACGCCCTGACCCGGACTGTGAGGAAATTCGGCGGCCTCGACGTCGTCGTCAACAACGCCGGGTACGGCCAGTTCGGCTACGTCGAGGAAATCAGCGATTCCCTCGTTCGGAAAGAATTCGACGTCAACGTCTTCGGTACCTTAAACGTCATTCGCAGTGCACTGCCTTTTTTGCGGCAACAGCGTTCCGGCCACATCTTCAACCTGTCTTCCATGGCGGGCTTCACCGGCTTTCCGGGCAGCGGCATCTACTGCGCCTCCAAATTCGCCGTCGCCGGTCTGTCCGAATCGCTGCGGGACGAACTGGCCGACTTCAACATCAACGTAACCTGCGTCAAACCGGGCCATTTCCGCACCGACTTTCTGGCCGATTCCATGCAGTTCGAAGACACCGCGATTGCCGACTACGCCGGAAAACGGGAAGCTTTTCATCTGCTGTTGAAAAAAATGAACCATCACCAGATCGGTGATCCGGTCAAAGGTGCCGAAATCATCGTCGCTGTGGCCGACATGGACAATCCGCCGCTGCACCTTTTCCTCGGGCCGGATGCCTACAAGGTCGCTTTCCGGCAGATCAAGAAAATCCAGGCCGACATGGAAAGCATCGAACCGGTTGCCATCGACACCAACTATCCCGAATAAACGGCTTCGGACGTGACCGTTGCTTGTCGTTTTGAGAACAGAAACGGTCTCCCGAGCCGGTCACCCCTGTTTTCCGGCTGCCTTCTTTGTTAAAATAATTTTTTTTCGTCCTGTCGATTCCGACCGCACCACCGTGCATTTGTAACGAACCCATCATGTCCAGACCACCCTCGCCGTTTCTGATTTGCCTTTTGCTGTCGTTTGCCGTCGCGATCATCGCTCCGGTTCACCTCGTCCATGCGGACGACCTGACAGAAGGCATGACGTTGTACCGGGCCCAAAAATACCGCGAAGCCGTCCCTTATCTGGAAAAAGCCGCCAAAGAAGGCCACGAAGAAGCCATTTCCGCATTGGACAAAATCTACGAAAACGACACCCCCGCCGTTGCCGTGACTGACAAGTCAACGGCCCCGGCAGGTCGCCAATCGAAAATCACCGATAAAAACAGTGCTACCGGGATAAACGTCCCCGAACAACCGGCGCCCCAATATGAAAAAGCCACCGTTTCCGAAGATCCCGAAGAAGCCGCGAACCGCGCCTTCATGCGCAAAGTCATGTTTCTCGGCACCGCCGGTTTAATCGTCGTCATCTGGATCGTCCAGTACTTTTTACTCCGGCGCCTCCGAAACCAGAATTTCCGCAAGGCCACGCCCGAAGAACAAGCGGCCGAAGCCAAAAAGAACGGCAAAAAATCCTGAGAGCGTCACATACGAGGGCGCCACCCTGCTAAACAGTTTTTCGTCCGACATTCGCCACCGTCCTGTCCGGGACGGCGAACCCCACGGGTCTGAAAAACGAGCACCCCAGGCTCACAGCGTTTTCCCGGAGAGATGCTCGCATTGCCAGGGGGTTGAAAACCCGGGTAAAATCGGAACCATTCGAAAAACAAGCCCTTCCGTTATCCTGAAAAGGGCAGGTTCTCGAA
>DBGFLV010000037.1:0-1993 GCA_048528425.1 Oxalobacter sp.
AACGATTTCGGCAACAGCGCCGATTGCCCACATGAGACCGATCGTGACGCTGCTGTAACCCAGCGTCGACAGGTAAAGAGAATAGAAAGCATACAAAGCCGAGTGTGCTGCCAGCATGAAACAACCTGAAATCATGAAAGCCACGACTTCACGCCGACGCAGTACGTGCCAGACGGAAACCGTCTCTTTGAGGGCGATCGTTTGCGGCGTCTGGTACAACCTTAAGCTCACAGCCAGAACAATTCCCAAAATGACGGCACCGATCCAGGGCATCAGGCCGATTCCTGCCCAGTCGAGCACGAAACCGGACGCCGCCGTCATGATGACGTAACCGACCGATCCCCACAGGCGCAATTGCCCGTACCGGGCCATGTTTTTCTGCATTTCGGCCAGAATCAACGCATCCGAAAGCGGCCCTTGCGCGCTGGTGAACAGATTAACGGCGACCATGAAAAAGGCGAAATACCAGAAACCGCCACCAAAAAAGAAACCGGTAAAAGCGACGAGTGCTCCAGCGGCGGTGAACTGCAAGACGCGCGCGCGCTGTCCCGTCCAGTCCGCCAGCCATCCCCAAAGATTCGGACCGACGATGCGCATCGCTTGCATCAGCGACATCAAAATACCGATGTCGAAAGCGCTAATACCGCAAAAAGCCAGATACAGGGTGACGTACGTCGGGAAAACGCCGACAAAACTGTAGTAACTGAAGTAAAACGCGCCGAAGTTAAACGACTGTTTTGGCCAGGAAGATTCCGACACGAAAGGATCCGGTCGACAGCGTTACCGGCCGTTTGTCGTCTCCGGCGCGTTTCCACCGATTGGCGGAAAAGGCGGCACGACATCGGCACATTGCGCCCGGTGTTGCAACACGGCGTCCATCAACACGAGCGAGAGCATCGCTTCGGCAACCGGAACAGCCCGGATACCGACACAAGGGTCATGGCGGCCAGTCGTTTCGACCGTCACGTCGCGTCCTTCCCTGTTAAGGGAGCGGCGCGGCAACCGGATGGACGGCGTCGGCTTGACCGCGATGGAGACACGAATGTCCTGACCGGTTGAAATGCCGCCCAGCATGCCTCCAGCGTGGTTACTGGCAAAGCCTTCCCGAGTCATTTCGTCGCCGTGTTCGGAACCCGTTTGGGCTACGACACCGAACCCGTCACCGATTTCGACGCCCTTGACCGCATTGATCCCCATCATCGCGTAAGCGATTTCAGCGTCGAGTCTGGAAAACAGGGGGGCACCCAGACCGGCCGGTACACCGGTTGCGACCACGTCCACTTTCGCCCCGATGGAATCGCCCGCTTGGCGTAGCCTGTCCAGTTTTTCTTCGAGAGCGTCCAGTATTGCCTGGTCACCGGTCGCGGCAAAAAACGGATTTTCCGACGTGTGTCGCCACCCCTCGAACGGAAGAACCGTCTCGCCCATCCCGCTTAAAAACCCCCTGACTTCGATGCCGTAGCGTTCGGCCATCCACTTTCTGGCGACGGCCGCAGCGGCAACGGTTGCCGCCGTCAACCGTGCGGAAGAGCGTCCCCCACCGCGGGGATCGCGAATGCCGTACTTCATGAAGTAGGTGTAATCACCGTGACCGGGACGGAAACTGTCGGCAACGGCCTGATAATCCTGACTCCGCTGATCGCGGTTTTCGATCAAGAGGGCAATCGGCGTACCCGTCGTTTTCCCCTGATAGACTCCGGACAGGATTCGAACGGTATCGGGTTCACGACGTTGCGTTACGAAACGGGACGTTCCGGGGCGCCGCCGGTCCAGTTCCGGCTGGATGTCGGCTTCCGACAGGGCCATTCCCGGCGGACAACCGTCCACCACACAGCCCAGCGCCACGCCGTGCGATTCGCCGAACGTCGTGACCGAGAAAAATTTTCCGAAAGTATTGCCCGCCATCCTGCCGTCCGTTCCCAATGGTACGCGACAAAAGCCACAGCCTGTTATACGGCAGAACAATCCGATATTCGAGAACTACACGACCTAT
>DBGFLV010000038.1:0-6494 GCA_048528425.1 Oxalobacter sp.
CATCCTCCTGGTTTCAAGCAAGTCGGTCCCCGGGACACGAGCTCATTCAACGCCGACAAACCGTCGACACAGTCGGTCAACGCTCCAGCCGGTTCAAACCGCAGATCACCTCGTTGCAAATGCCCATCGGACGGATGAATGTAAGGAGGATTGGACACGATCAGATCGAAACCTGCCTCTCCATTAAGAGCGTCAAACCAGCTTCCCTGACGAAATCGGATCGTTCGGCCTTTTTTCAGATGAGCCATGGCATTTTTTTTCGCCACAGCCAGCGCTTTTACAGAAACATCCGTAGCAGTCACGTCTGCGTCCGGCCTCATGAATGCCAGTGCAACGGCAATAGCCCCGGAACCCGTCCCTAAATCGACCACTTTACCCCCGGTCGGCAAACGCTCTAAAGCCAGATCGACCAGAAGTTCCGTCTCGGGTCTGGGAATTAACACATCGGCATTCACCTCGAAAGACAAACCGTAAAATTCCCGACTGCCGACGATGTAGGCAACCGGCTCCCCCGCCAGCCGTCGGGAGAGAACCGCCGATACGGCTCTTGCCTGCCCATCCGTCAACGCCTGATCAGCATGAGTGATGAGTTTCACTCTGGAAAAACCGAGGGCTTTTTCCAGAAGCATCCGCAATTCCAGCGAATCCATCCGGACTTTCGAGAAGAGAGACTGAATGGTCACCCCGGCTGTCAGAAACGACAGGACGTTGGACCCGTTTTTTTCAGGAACGCTTTGCATCCGTTTTCATTCGCGACGCATCAGACCCGCAAACACCAGGGCAAAAATGAAAAACCAGACCAGTGACCATTGTGGCGGCGTCAATCCCAGAATCGGATCCAGCACGTCGCCACACAGACTGTCTGAATGAAACAGAACCGGCAGCCATTTCGCCGGCCACAAAGTGTTAATCGCCGCTTCCAGGGGATCGCGTCCACACTGGACGGCAGGATGGGCGATGACCCACAACTGATAGGCGGCCACCCCCATACCGGTCAGCGAAAACAACAGTGCCGACAACACCGCAACGCGCACCTTCTTGATGAAAAGCCCGATGACGCAACACCCTGCCACCGCTATGAAAGCGTACCGCTGCAAAACACAAAGCGGACAGGGCAATATTTTCCAGACCAGTTGTAAATAAAGGGCAAACAGAATAAAGCTGGTGGAAAGCAATAAAATAACGAACAGGAAGTAACGGGATTTCATAGAGAAAGATTTATACTATCCCGTGCCCGAACAGGCAACGGTATCGTCCGCTTTTCGAGTAACTAAATGAACGGCACTTGACTTCAGGCAAAATCAGCCGTTTTCCCCCATTTCCGCCAGCAGTTGTGCCTGGTGTTCGGCCGATAACGCGTTAACCAGTTCATCCAGTTCGCCTTCCATAACGAATTCCAGCTTGTAGAGTGTCAGATTGATCCGATGGTCAGTCACTCTTCCCTGCGGATAGTTGTACGTTCTTATCCGTTCACTTCGGTCGCCTGAACCAATCAGGCTTTTTCGGGTGGCTGCCTCTTTTGCCTGCTGATCCCGTAACTGCCTGTCCCGGATACGCGCTGCCAGAACCTGCATCGCCTGCGCCTTGTTTTTATGCTGGCTTCGATCGTCCTGGCATTCCACCACGATCCCGGTCGGCAAATGCGTGACACGCACGGCGGAATCCGTTTTGTTGATATGTTGGCCACCGGCCCCGGAAGCCCGAAAGGTATCAATCCGGATATCCGCCGCATTGATGTGGACGTCGCCGACGTCGTCCGCTTCCGGCATGACCGCGACGGTACAAGCGGAAGTATGAATACGGCCTTGCGTCTCGGTTACCGGAACACGCTGCACCCGGTGAGCGCCGGATTCAAACTTCAGTCGGGAATAGACGCCATGGCCGACCAGACGGACAATCACTTCCCGGAACCCGCCCAGTTCAGAAGGCGACGCCGAAACGACTTCAACCTTCCAGCGATGCTTTTCGGCAAAACGACTGTACATCCGGAGCAGATCGCCGACAAACAGGGCCGATTCGTCTCCTCCTGTCCCTGCGCGGATTTCCAGAAAAATGTTCTTGTCGTCATCCGGATCGCGAGGCAAGAGCAGAACTTGAAGCTCCGCTTCAAGCTGTGCCATTTTTTTTTCGGCGTCCAGAATCTCTTGCCGGGCGAATTCCTTCATTTCCGGATCATCGAGCATGTCCTCGGCCGTTTTCACATCCAGAGAAACTTTTCTGAAGTCTTCGTACAAGGCGACGACCGGCGAGAGCTCGGCATGTTCCCGATTCAACTTTTTGTAATTTTCCTGATCGGAGACCGCATCGGGTTGCATCAACAACTCATCAATTTCAGTCAGACGATGGGCCAGCTGTTCCAGCCTGGCCAGCATTGAAGGTTTCATGGTCATGTGAAAATAAACGCTTCCAAAAGCACCAGTAAAGAAACATTATAACGTGAACCCTGCCGTCACCTTAAGCAGGAAAAACGCGCGACCGGTTTTTCCTTCAAAGAATCGTCAACCGATAACCGTAACCGTAAACCTGTTGCAGCAGAAAACCGTTCTCTTCTTTCAAAGCAAGCTTGCTTCTGACTTTCGAAACATGCGTGTCTATTGTGCGACCCGGTGCCTTCTTCCGTGTCTGCCAGACGGTTTCTGCCAGCGTCAACCGGGACACGGGACGACCGATGTGTTCGAAAAACAGACGGCCCAGTTCGTATTCCTTGGCTGTCAGGACAATTTCACGGCCACGGAAGAACACCCGGTTGGGAAAACGCGAGAATTCGTAATCGTTTACACTCAGCGTGGCCCCGGCGTACTCATCAGGATAGGCGCGACGGATCAGTACGCTCACCCGGCACACCAGTTCGGAAGCACGCACCGGCAAACAAATAAAATCGTCGACTCCGGCTTGCCGGGCTGCGACTATTTCGTCACTTCTGGCAGGATCGACTACGGATAAAACCGGAAAAGGTTGCTCCAATTCGTGAATCCGGTGGCAACAGGCCCATTTTCTGTCTTCCTTCAAACCGGCTCCGAGGATGACGAGTCCCGGTGTTCCCTCTTCCATCACGGGAACGGAAAAACCGGCTACTTTTGCCGGCCACATCCGTTTTTCGCAAGTGAATCCGGCCATCACTAACGTCTTTTCCAGTTGCGACGCCAGCGCTTTCTCTTTTTCAACAATAAACACTTTCATGAACGACTTCCAGCAGCATCCGGGACAGAAACAGCAACGCCAGTACCTGGCCAATCCTCAACGATTACCTTATCAAACCGGGCAATTGCCGGTAAAATTGACATTAAACAGCTTATTTTCCTCTCTTTTGCCTTTATATGCTTATAAAGCGACGTAAATCGGAAGAAAATATCATTTACACCACTCCATTTACCTTTTCCCACCCGACAGCTTGAAACGGGAAAAGACGAGATCAAGGAAACAAATTGGAAAAAAAACTCGCCCCTTTCACAGGAAAAATCATTTTGATCGGTTTTGGCAGTATTGCAAAAGGCGTTCTGCCGTTATTTTTGCGGCATCTTCCGGTCACACTGGAAAAAATCCGCGTTATTGCTGCCGATCCTGACACGGAAGGCGTTGCAGCGCGCTACGGTGTGGCCTATCAACAGATCACCCTGACCGAAAACAACTACCGCCCTGTGCTGGAACCGCTTCTGGCACCAGGCGATTTTCTGGTCAACTTGTCTGTTTTCGTTTCCAGTCTGGCTTTGATGGAACTGTGTTATGAAAAAGGTGTGCTATACATTGATACCTCTATCGAACCCTGGGAGGGAGGCTACACCGACACCGCGACCTCGGCCTCGGACCGTTCCAATTACGCTCTCCGCGAAAAAGCGCTGGAATTCGGGCGGCAGCATCCGGGAGGCCCGACCGCCATCGTCTGTCAGGGCGCCAACCCCGGTATGGTTTCCGCTTTTCTAAAGCAGGCATTGATCCATGTTGCCCAGGACAACGGCATTCAGACGCGTCCTGCCACACGCGAACAATGGGCTACCCTGGCACAACGTCTCGGTATCAAAGTCATCCATGTAGCTGAACGCGACACCCAAAACACATCCATTCGCAAAAAACGAAACGAATTCGTCAATACCTGGTCAATCGACGGCTTTATCGGAGAAGGATTGCAACCGGCCGAACTCGGCTGGGGAACGCACGAAAAACATTGGCCTGCTGATGCGGGAACGCATGATTTCGGTTGTCGTGCCGCCATCTATCTGAATCAACCGGGTGCAGCGACTCGGGTCCGCAGCTGGACTCCGATGGAAGGCCCCTACCAGGGTTATCTCATCACCCATTCCGAATCCATTTCCATCGCCGACTACTTCAGCATTGTTGAAAACGGCCAACTCGTCTACCGGCCGACAGTCCACTACGCCTATCATCCATGCGACGATGCCGTTTTGTCCATGTACGAACTGGCCGGCAAAAACTGGCGCGAACAACCGGTCAAACGCCTGATGCGCGATGAAATTGAAACCGGGGTGGACGAGCTGGGTGTGCTGTTGATGGGCAATGCCAAAGGCGTTTACTGGTACGGTTCGCATTTAAGTATCGACGAAGCCAGAAAAAGCGCTCCCTACAACAATGCCACCAGCTTGCAGGTCGCGGCTGGTGTGCTCTCCGGTGTCGTCTGGGCCATACACCATCCGGATCAGGGCGTCATCGAGCCGGACGACATCGACCATGAAGCGATGATCGCCATCGCGCGTCCTTATCTGGGTGAATTGGTAGGCGTCTATGGCAAATGGACTCCTCTGGAAAACCGGAACTGGCCATTTGAAGAAGAGCTGGAGAGGGAAGACCCGTTTCAGTTTAAAAATATCCGAGTTTGCTAAACATCGGAATGCCGTTACTTTCTTACCGTAATGGCCAGTTGATGTTTCCGTCAGACGTCACACGGCGATCTTGTGCTTGCGTCCGCCTGTTTCATAAAAACGTTCCGCCCTGAAAAAAGCCAGTGCTTCATCAAGCGTGAAAAAAGCCGGCATCGTCGCCTGCAATCGTTTGCCTTTACCCACACGAGTAAACCGTTTGGCTTCGTCCACCAGAGCATGGCCGATTTTCCGGCGCCGGTAATCCCGCCGTACGAAAAGTTTGTCGAGAATGGCAAACGGCTCTTCACGCAACTGCACCGCCATCGGAAAAACGGTACAAAACCCCAAAGGATGCCCTCTGTGGGAACGGGCGATGAAAACCGCATAATCCGGATCGGTCAGAAATTCACGCAGTTCGTTTCCGACGGCTTCCCGTCGCGAAACGAATCCCGCAAGCCCCGCCTGCACGGCCACTTCATGCCAGAATTCCGATGTCAGCAATACCAGCTCGCCGATATCGCGTTCAGTCGCCCTTGTTACATCGACATGCATTATTTCCAGTTGCACCCGCCACTGTAAGCCGTCTGTTTGTCGAAAGGCCTTGCCGAAGCGATTCGTTGATCGTTATCCTTGCGTTTCACATAAGCGACCATGTTGTCCTTATCTTCAGCAATCCGGTATTCAACACCGGGTTCCAGCACTGCTTCGATTTTGTAGCATCTCAAGTCTTCGGGCATGATGATGTGCCCTCCTTGGATATTCATGGCACCGATGACGTGTTTGCCACTGGTGACGACGTACACGACATTCTCATATGGATTAGGCGTATCCGAAATATCAATGTGCCTGCCGTCCAGACTGCGAAAAAAAAGCGAGCCTTCCTGTAAAATCGCCGTCTCGTCAGGTTTATTCAACGGCGCTCCGTTAATGGCAATCTGTCGGGGCTTTGAACAGGCCGTCAGACAAAAAAACAAAACAAGAACACCGGTTTTAAGCAAAAATCGCATAACCTATCCATCAATTCGAACGAAACATCCGTTGATAAAACTTCCAGAACCCGCCAAGAATAACCGGAATCACTGCAGCTCCCACTCCCAACAACACGATGGTGTTCAGATGATCCCGGATAATCGGAATGTTACCGAAAAAATACCCGGCCAAAATCAGACCGACCACCCAGATAAGGGCACCGGCCACGTTATACAACTGGAATTTGATCAGATGCATTTCCGACACACCAGCCACGAAAGGGGCAAAAGTCCGGATCAGCGGAATAAAACGGCACAGGGTGATGGTTTTTCCGCCGTGCTTTTCAAAAAAAGCCTGAGTGTGAAACAGGGCCTTTTTGTCGATCCATCGGTAATCCCTAGTAAAAACCGCCCGGCCGATTTTCCGACCGATGAAATAGTTGAGGTTGTCCCCCACCACCGCGGCAACGACCAGAATGACCATCAGCAATTCCATATTCATCGCACCTGTCGCGCAAAAAGCGCCCGCGATAAATAAAAGGGAATCCCCGGGAAGAAAAGGTGTCACCACCAGTCCGGTTTCGCAGAAAATGATGGCGAACAAGATAAAATATACCCACGTTCCGTACTGCGAGATAATCACACCCAGTGTTTTATCGACATGCAAAACGATGTCGAGCAATTGCATCCAATCCATGAGCTTAGAAAAAGA
>DBGFLV010000039.1:0-2676 GCA_048528425.1 Oxalobacter sp.
CTCTCGCAACATCAGCGGCAGGTAGCGGGTTCCTGTGTCATGGCTACGCTGGAAGGGATGCGGCCGCTTCTGGTGGAAATCCAGGCACTCGTCGACGCTTCGTCGACTCCCAACGCCAGACGGTTGACGGTTGGACTGGAACAGAATCGGCTGGCCATGCTTTTAGCCGTCATGCACCGGCATGCCAACATCGCCGCTTACGATCAGGATGTGTTCATCAATGCCGTCGGTGGTGTTCGAATCAGTGAACCGGCTGCCGATCTGGCCGTTTTGATGGCGATCCATTCTTCGTTGCGAAACAAACCATTGCCGAGAGGTCTTGTCGTGTTCGGTGAAGTGGGGCTGGCCGGTGAAATCCGGCCTGCGCCAAGGGGGCAGGAACGGTTGAAAGAAGCGGTCAAACTGGGTTTTTCGACCGCACTCATTCCAAAATCCAACACGCCCAAGCAAGCTCTGGAAGGCTTGACCGTGATCGGAGTCGAACGGATTGATGAAGCGTTCGACCGGGTCAGGGAACTGTAAACCGCTTTTTCTCCCTCCGCCCCCGGTCGAGCCGGAACAGGTTTTGTTGCCGTCATGCAGGCAGGAGACGTAACGGAACCGGCATGCGGTTCAGGACGAAAAACAGACCGGCAAACCGGATTCGGCAATGGGGAAGAGTAAAGTCCGCCGTAAAGCCAATGTCTGGACTGTTACCTTTCCCGGCCGTGTTTTCAATTTGACGGGTACGCCGGAAAGGAGATCATGTGCACGGTTAACGGGCGGCCCGGTCGCGAGTGACACAAGCTTCATTGAGTGGAACCGCGCCGGCTTCGTCATTGTTCCGGAAATGAAACCGGTCTTTTCGGATCAGGGGGGCCTTGCCGGTTCGGTTTCTTTTATTCAGAGCCGGTGCCTTTTTTCCCGATCCGTTCGGGCCTGTCCGGTTTTCCTGCCGATTGCACTACCCGGTTGTCACTGGGCTTCCGCTTCGGTGCCTGACAGACGGAAGGGGTAGCCAGTCGTGCTTTTGCGCCTTCTTTTCAACCGTTATTTCACTTTCTCTAGTGTGACGGTGACCGGGCCGGGACCCCGCAGTTGGCGCACACCGTCACCTTCGATTTTTCCCAGCGCAACAAGGCCGGACGAATAACCGAAATCCCGGTAGAAAAAACAGACGTTTCCCCAGGGAGCGTAGTAGGCGATGTCACCTTCGGCAGGATCATAGCCGGATGGCACATCTGCCGTAGACAACCGGGTCGGGAGCGAACTGATTTTTTCTGTCTGGTTGTAATCTTCCAGAGTAAGCGTCAGGGGTAACAGATTCATGAAATTGCGTGCTGCGGCATTGTCGTACAGTGTAGCCGCCAGTTTGTCTTTTCCTGTCGTGATCGTCAGTTTCATCGTATGAGTAAAGGGTGGGAGAGAAGTCGTATCGTTTTTTTCAGGCGGTGCCGTTCCGGTAACGGATGCCGGAGCATGACCGTCGGTACCGCAAGCGATCAAGGTCAGGCCGGCCATGAAGGAAACCCATAAAATCGTTTTCATGTCCTTTATCCTGTCGGATTTGTACACCGCCGGATGGCACTTTTTTCCAGATGAAGACGATGTTACTTTTCCTTTGTGGCAAAGACGAGATGTGTTTCTGCCGGAAACTTGCCCGATTCTGCCGTTATGGCCGACTCCTTAAAGCGGAAATCGCTAGTGACCGCCTTACGAGGGGCGGCCGGAACAAAAGCGCAGGTAAAAGGAAGACAACGGCTGCAACCCTTTTGAAGGAAGGGAAGCGAAAAGCGGAAAACCCGCGACAGTCAGTGGTAGTTGAGAACACGCGCAAGAGAACGACCTCTTCCGAAAGAATCGGACTAAGTCGGCGTTTATTCCTGTAACCAGGGCAAATGACGGAATCGCCATCCATTGACGTGATTGCGTTGCATCCGGTCGTTCAGTTTACCTTCGAACCCTTCCGTGATGTTGAAAACGTTCGTAAACCCCGCCGCGGTCAGTGCTTCGGCGGCCCCGGCAGAACGTTTCCCACTGCGACACAGAAGCAAAATGATCGCTTCCTTGCTCAATTGTTTTTCCGTTTCCGAAACGAAGCCCGGATTTTTGGTCATGGAAGTGCCACACATCCAGGGAATCAGCAGCGAGTCGGGAACGTGGCCGACGAACTTGTACTCTTCCTGGGTTCTGACGTCCACGATGATCGCCCTGTCTTCTTTGACGAGTTCCCATGCCTCTGCCGGGGTGACAGCGCCCGCATAAACCAGATTCTGCTTTTTCGCACGTAACCGGGCTCTTTCCAGAATGACGTCCGGCCTCATGTCGTTCGGCACGGACTCTTCCGACGGAGCGGGCGAAACAGGGAACGCATTTTCTGACACGACAAACTCCTTCGTTTTAAATCGGAAACAGCCAGACAATATACACGATCCGATAACGGATGTGTTTAGTCTTCCATAACCGGAATTTTACCGCAAATTCCGGTATTAAAGTTGTCTTTTTGACAAAATTTCTGCCGCCTGGATACCGCTGGATACGGCTGCTTCCAACGTTGCCGGATATTCCGGATGAACGTAGTCGCCAGCCAGCAGCAAACCCCGCTCATCCAGCACGTTTTGAGGCCGTTTCAATCCCGGCAGAGATTGAAACGTGGCTCTTTTTTCCGTGATGACGTGCTGCCATAAAGGATGTTTC
>DBGFLV010000040.1:0-4864 GCA_048528425.1 Oxalobacter sp.
ACGTGTCGATCAGCGTCAAACTGATTAGCCCGATCGCGATGGAAGAAGGGTTGAGATTCGCCATCCGCGAAGGAGGCAGAACAGTCGGCGCCGGCGTCGTCTCCAAAATCATCGAGTAAGCTCTGAAGCTGAATAAGTCGTCAGGTAAATAAAACGCTGCGGATGGCAACGCCGTTCGCAGCTCGTTCTTTAGAAAGAAATTATGCAAAACCAAAAAATTCGCATTCGTCTTAAGGCATTTGATTACAAACTGATTGATCAGTCCGCACAGGAAATTATTGATACCGCTAAACGGACGGGCGCTGTCGTGAAGGGGCCGGTTCCGTTGCCGACGCGCATCCAGCGTTTTGACATTCTGCGTTCTCCCCACGTCAACAAAACTTCCCGTGACCAGTTTGAAATTAGAACACACCAACGGTTGATGGACATTATCGACCCGACGGATAAAACGGTGGATGCACTGATGAAGCTGGATTTACCGGCTGGTGTCGATGTTGAAATCAAACTGCAATAATGGCCGTACCGGCAATTAGCGGTTGTGCAAAAGGCGCATGCGAGATATAATGCGCCGCTTAAGCATGGCAAGAGATTGTTTTTGCTTCTGTTTTGAGAAAATGATAACAGCCTGCCCAATCGAAGGCAGGAATGGAGATAAAAATGAGCCTAGGCCTTATCGGGCGTAAGGTTGGAATGATGCGTATTTTCACGGACGAGGGGGATTCCATTCCCGTTACCGTGGTAGACGTGTCGGACAACCGTGTTACGCAAGTCAAGACGACCGAGACAGACGGTTATACAGCCGTCCAGGTCGCATTCGGAAAACGCCGTCCCTCCCGTGTCAACAAGGCAGCTGCCGGTCATTTCGCGAAAGCGGGTGTCGAGGCAGGTACTGTGTTGCGTGAATTCAGAGTGGATGCGTCGAAAGCAGCGGAAATGAAAGCGGGCGATGTCGTACCGGTTACGCTGTTTGAAGCGGGTCAGAAAATTGATGTTCAGGGAGTTTCGATCGGTAAAGGTTACGCCGGCACGATCAAACGCTACAATTTCGGATCTGGTCGTGCCACTCACGGTAACTCCCTCTCCCATAACGTTCCCGGTTCGATCGGTATGAATCAGGATCCGGGTCGGGTTTTTCCGGGCAAGAAAATGACGGGACACATGGGGGACGAAACCACGACGGTACAGAACCTGGAAGTGGCTCGGGTAGACGCCGACCGCAACCTGTTGCTGGTCAAAGGCGCTGTACCGGGGGCCAAGAATGCGCAGGTTATTGTCCGTCCTGCCGTCAAAACCAAAATCAGTAAGGGGGCATAAGCAATGGAATTGAAGCTCCTTAATGGAAACGATCAGGCGGCCGGCAAAGTCGAAGCGCCAGATACCATATTCGGGCGTGAATACAACGAAGCGCTGATTCATCAGATCGTTGTGGCTTTTCAGGCCAATGCCCGCATGGCAAACCGGCAACAAAAGAGCCGGGAAACGGTATCGCACACCACGAAGAAACCCTGGCGTCAAAAAGGCACGGGGCGTGCGCGTGCCGGTATGTCATCCTCGCCGCTGTGGCGTGGAGGCGGACGCGCTTTTCCAAATACACCCGACGAGAACTTTTCTCACAAAGTCAACAAGAAAATGTACCGCGCCGGTGTGTGTTCCATATTGTCGCAATTGGCTCGTGAAGACAGACTGACGGTCATTGATGAATTGGCACTTGACGCACCGAAGACCAAGATGCTGGCAGAGAAACTGAAAGCGTTCGGTTTCAATTCCGTGCTCGTCATTACCGATGAATTGGATGAAAATCTATATCTGGCTTCGCGCAATTTGCCTAATGTACTCGTGGTGGAACCACACCAGGCAGATCCTGTTTCTCTGGTGCATTTTAAAGATGTGCTGATTACCAAGGCAGCTCTGGGCAAGATAGAGGAGATGCTGGCATGAACGCAGTCATGAAAACAAGTGAAGAACGTCTGATGAAAGTATTGCTGGCTCCGGTAATTTCGGAAAAGGCGACTTTCGTAGCTGAAAAATACGAACAGGTCATTTTCCGCGTATTGAAAAACGCGACTAAGCCCGAAATCAAGGCAGCTGTTGAAAATCTGTTCAAAGTCGAAGTAGAGTCCGTTCAGGTGTTAAATCGTCTGGGCAAACAGAAACGTTCCGGTAGAACGATGGGACGCAAGAGCAATCAGAAGTTGGCGTATGTTTGTCTAAAGCCTGGTCAGGAAATTCATTTTACTGAGGAGGCTAAATAATGGCTCTCGTTAAAGTCAAACCGACTTCTCCGGGTCGCCGGGGCATGGTCAAGCTCGTCAATCCTGATCTGTACAAGGGACGGCCTTATGCTGGCCTGGTTGAGAAGAAATCCAAAAGCGCCGGCCGAAACAACAATGGCCACATCACGACCCGTCATCTGGGCGGTGGTCACAAACAGCACTACCGTGTTGTCGATTTCGTTCGCAACAAGGACGGTATTGCGGCCAAGGTCGAACGCATTGAATACGATCCGAACCGGACAGCCAACATCGCGTTGATCTGTTACGCCGATGGCGAACGTCGTTATATTATTGCGCCGAAAGGCTTGTCGGTCGGTGACCAGATCATGAACGGTTCCGAGGCACCGATCAAACCGGGAAATAGCCTGCCTTTGCGCAATATTCCCGTCGGTACAACATTGCACTGTATAGAAATGCTGCCGGGCAAGGGAGCCCAGATAGCACGGACGGCCGGTGCGGCAGTCGTGTTGATGGCGCGGGAAGGCTCGTATGCACAGATTCGGTTGCGTTCCGGTGAAGTTCGCCGCATCCACATCGAATGTCGAGCCACGGTTGGCGAGGTAGGCAATGCAGAGCATAATCTGCGCAAGCTGGGTAAAGCAGGAGCCATGCGTTGGCGTGGTGTGCGGCCGACTGTCCGAGGTGTCGTCATGAATCCTGTCGATCACCCGCATGGCGGTGGTGAAGGCAGAACATCCGGAGGGCGTCATCCAGTCACTCCTTGGGGGCAGAAGACCAAGGGTCTGAAAACGCGCAGCAACAAGCGTACGACTTCGATGATCGTTTCGCGCCGCAACAAGAAATAAGGGGTAGCATATGACACGTTCGTTGAAAAAAGGGCCTTTTTGCGACGCTCACCTGATCAGGAAGGTTGAAGCAGCACAGGCAACCAAGGATAAACGGCCAATTAAGACTTGGTCTCGTCGGTCAACAATTATGCCGGATTTCATCGGGTTGACGATTGCCGTTCACAACGGCAAACAGCATGTCCCCGTTTATATCTCGGAAAATATGGTTGGTCACAAGTTGGGCGAATTCGCGTTGACCAGAACGTTCAAGGGTCATGCCGCCGATAAAAAAGCTAAGAAATAGGACCAATGATGGAAACAAAAGCTTCTCTTCGTGGTGTGCATTTGTCGGCGCAGAAAGGTCGCCTGATTGCCGATCTGATTCGCGGCAAAAAAGTCGATCAGGCGCTCGACATTTTGGCGTTCACACCCAAAAAAGGCGCAGTCATTATCAAGCAGGTTCTGGAATCGGCCATAGCCAATGCCGAACACAATGACGGTGCCGATATTGATGAACTGAAAGTTTCTTCGATTTTTGTGGAAAAAGGAACTTTTATGAAACGTTACTCGGCTCGTGCAAAAGGACGGGGTGACCGCATTTCTAAACAAACATGTCACATTTATGTGACTGTCGGTAATTAAGGAGATCATGATGGGACAAAAGATACATCCGACAGGTTTCCGTCTGGCAGTCGCACGTAACTGGTCTTCGCGCTGGTATGCCGGCAACACGCAATTCGCCGGCATGTTGAATGAAGATTTGAAAGCACGTGCCTATCTCAGGAAAAAACTGAAAAATGCTTCTGTGGGGCAGGTCGTTATCGAACGTCCGGCTAAGAATGCCCGCTTTACGATCTACAGTTCACGCCCGGGTGTGGTAATCGGTAAGAAAGGGGAAGACATCGAGGTATTGAAAACCGATCTTTCCAGGATTATGGGCGTACCGGTTCATGTGAACATCGAAGAAGTTCGCAAGCCGGAAATCCATGCCCAGTTGATTGCAGACTCGATCACCCAGCAGCTTGAAAAACGCATTATGTTCCGTCGTGCAATGAGACGCGCGATGCAAAACGCCATGCGTCTGGGAGCGGTCGGGATCAAGATCATGTCTTCCGGACGTCTGAACGGAATCGAAATTGCACGTACCGAATGGTATCGTGAAGGGCGAGTACCCTTGCACACGTTGCGTGCCGACATCGACTACGGTTTTTCCGAAGCCCAGACCACGTACGGTATCATCGGGGTCAAGGTATGGGTGTATAAGGGAGATCGTCTGGAAAACGGTGAAGCACCGAAAATCGAAGCACCTGCTGAAGAAGACAAGAAGCGTCGTGGTCCCCGTCGTGAAGACGGTCGCCCGGGCGGTAGACAACGCGTCAGAAAAAGTGAAGGTGCTGGTGCATCCGAGGCTCCTTCAACGGGTGCCAAACGGGTTCGTACCAGAAAATCCGACAATGCTGCAACCGCGACAGAAACCCCGCCGGCTGAAGCAGCAGGAGAATAATTATGTTGCAACCATCTCGTAGAAAATATAGAAAAGAGCAGAAAGGCCGCAATACCGGTATTTCTCATGAAAGAGGAACCAAGGTATCGTTTGGTGATTTTGGCCTGAAGGCTGTCGGCAGAGGCCGTATTACCGCTCGCCAGATCGAAGCAGCCCGTCGCGCCATGACGCGTCACATCAAAAGAGGCGGTCGTATCTGGATCCGCGTTTTCCCGGACAAACCGATTTCTGAAAAACCGGCGGAAGTCCGTATGGGAAGTGGTAAAGGCAATCCGGAATATTACGTTGCCGAAATCAGA
>DBGFLV010000041.1:0-5059 GCA_048528425.1 Oxalobacter sp.
CGACGATGGACACCTTCTGCAATTTTCTCCGGTCCGTCAAAAGCACTGATTTCAAAAGACAATTCCTTACGCTCAATATCGGTCAAAACAGCACCGATCCGTACGAGACGCCCCGTTTGCGTCGCCCCGCTGTGGCGAAGCGCGATAGCGGTACCGATGGATTGCCACTCATCCGGAACATGACAATCGACGATGCACTGGGCAGTCGCTTCCATCCAAGCGATCAACACCGGTGTTGCCAAAATATCACTTTTCCCGCTTCCCCAGTGGCGAGCGGTATGTTCTTGGGTCACGATCCGTTCCGTGGAGGCCGCCAGGCCGACTTCAAGTGTGAAATTTTCAGTTCCCATGCCCGTTTCATCAGAAAAATAAAAATCGTCGCGTTCCTTCCCGTTGAAGCCGGATAAAAAAACAGGGTCTTTACGACCCTGTTTTTCTTTTCGACTTTACCGGTTCTCGATCTCCGCGATACGCAATAAGTTAGTTGTTCCAGGTTGTCCGAACGGCATACCGGCCGCAATGGCCAACTGGTCACCGCTTTGGGCAAATCCTTCCGAGAAAGCGGTTCTGCACGCGGCATCTACCATTTCATCGACGTCTTTCACGTCGTGATCAATCACTGTCGAGTGAACACCCCACACCAGAGCCAGTCTCCTGGCCGTCGCCAAGTGGGGAGTGATACTCAAAATCGGCGCCATCGGCCTTTCTCGCGCTGCGCGAAGGCTGGTGTTGCCCGAGTCGGTATAAGTGACGTTCACGACGGCACCGATCATCTGTGAAACGGTTCTCAACGCTGAACAGATGGCGTCACTTTTGGACGGCAGGGTGATTTCATGCTGTGCATTGATCATTTTGGGGTAAATCGGATCACTTTCCACTTCACCAATGATCCGATCCATGATCGAAACAGCCTGTATCGGATAAGCACCGCTGGCCGACTCCGCCGACAGCATGACAGCATCGGCGCCGTCATAAACCGCACTGGCGACGTCAGACGCTTCGGCACGCGTCGGTGTGGGTGAAGAGATCATCGATTCCAGCATTTGTGTGGCTACGATACTCGGTTTGCCGTAATGCCGGCAGGCCCGGAGTATTCTTTTTTGAGCCCCAGGCACTTTTTCCGGTGGCAATTCCACGCCCAGATCACCACGTGCCACCATGACCGAATCGGACGCCATCACAATTTCATCGAGATGATCCAGCGCAGCCGGTTTTTCGAGTTTGGTCATCAGTCCGGCACGACCGGCAATCAAGCGACGTGCTTCCACCAGATCTTCAGGACGCTGGACAAAAGAAAGCGCTACCCAGTCCACGCCGAGAGAGAGCGCGAATTCGAGATCACGTCGGTCTTTTTCCGTCAAAATCGGAATCGGCAGAACGACGTCCGGAACGTTCACTCCTTTGCGATCCGACAAAGGACCACCTGTGACGACCTGGGTACGGATTTTCTCGGGCGTGCTTTCGATCACTTTCATTTTGAGCTTGCCGTCGTCCAGCGAAATGGAGTGACCGGCATTCATGACACCGAACAACTCAGGATGCGGCAAATTGACCCGGTGTTCGTCACCGTCGGCCGTGTCGCGATCGAAGACGAACTCCGCTCCGGTTTTCAACTGGACTTTTCCGGCAGCGAACTTGCCGATGCGAAGCTTGGGACCTTGCAGATCGGCTAATATGGCGATGGGACGGCCGACCAGGCGTTCCACTTCCCGCACGGCTTCATGACGAGCGCGATGATCGTCCTGGGTACCATGACTGAAGTTGAAACGAAATACGTCCACGCCGGCTTCAAACAGGGACAAGATCATTTCCCTGGTCGAACTGGCCGGCCCCAGTGTCGCTACGATCTTTGCTTTACGTTGACGTCGCATAATTGACTCGTGTTGTTTCATCAAATAATCAAAATGGCACGGAAATCGTTGACATTGGTCCGCGAGGGCCCTGTCACAACCAAATCGTTCAGGGCATTGAAAAAACCGTATCCATCATTGTTTTCAAGCATCTTGCGGGGTTTGATTCCCTGTGATTTGGCGCGGGCAATCGAATCCGGGGAAGAGAGAGCTCCGGCGTTGTCTTCCGAACCGTCGATCCCGTCCGTATCGCAGGCAATAGCGTAAACGCCGGGCAATCCGTCCAGTGCGATGGCGAGACTCAACAAAAATTCCGCATTACGACCACCCCGTCCGTTACCCCTGACCGTCACCGTCGTTTCTCCGCCGGAAATAATCACACAAGGCTTTTTGAAAGGCTGGTCGCGTTCGGTTACCTGCATTGCCATCGCACCATGCATCAACGCGATGTCCCGCGCTTCTCCTTCTATACGATCGGAAAGAACATAAGGTGTAATCCCTTCGGCGCGCGCCATCTCGGCAGCGGCTTCGAGCGCGTCTTGGGCCGTGGCGATAATGTAGCTTTCATTACGTGCAAAACGGGGATCGCCCGGTTTAGGGGTTTCACCCGCGCCCGATTCGAGGTGACGAACGACGTTTTCCGGCACATCAATCTGGTATTTTTGCAAAATGGCCAAAGCGTCCTGGCTGGTCGTCGGATCAGGCAGGGTCGGCCCACTGGCGATAATGCCCGGATCATCGCCCGGAATGTCGGAAATCATCAGGGTGACGACTTTCGCCGGTGCACAGGCCAGTGCCAGACGGCCGCCCTTGATGTCGGAAAGATGTTTTCTGACGCAATTCATTTCCGAGATGCTGGCACCGCTTTTGAGCAACTTTCGGTTGATCTGTTGTTTTTGCTCCAACGTGATGTTTTCGGCAGGCAAAGCCAGCAGGGCGGAGCCGCCGCCGGAAATGAGACACAACACCAAATCCTTTTCCGTCAGCCCTTCGACCATTTTCAGCATGCGCTTTGCAGCGTCTCTGCCGGCAGCGTCCGGTACCGGATGGGAAGCTTCGACGACTTCGATGTGTTTGCAGGGAAGGCCGTGCTCATACCGGGTGACCACCAGACCGGAAAGATCGCCTTGCCAGTGATCTTCCACAGTTTTTGCCATAGCGGCTGCTCCCTTGCCTGCGCCAATGACAATCGTTCTGCCGCCCGGCATGGGCTTGGGCAAATACTGCGGAAGGCATTTTTCAGCACTCACGGCTGAAATTGCGCTGGAATACAGATCCAGCAAGAACTGTCGGGGATTTTCGATAGGCATCATCTAAACCAATCCTGAATGAAAAAACCACCAAACGGACTATGTCGAAAAAGCAGCCTTTCGGCTTATTCCCTCCCGCATCCTGTTTGATGGCCTTGAGTGAACCTAATCTGGTGAAGGAAACACCTTCACCAGTCAATCTCGCTGAAAAATCAGATTATGCTTCGGCAATTTCGTGATTTGACATGATTTCTACCGCACGACACAAAGCGGAATGATCCATTCCACTCAAGCCATTGGCCGCACAGGCATTCATCAATTCCTGGGCTGTCGCCGTGTTGGGCAGGGAAATTCCCAAAGCCTTGGCGCCTTGCAGTGCCAGATTCAAATCTTTCTGGTGCAAATTGATCCGGAAGCCGGGGTTGAAAGTGCGGTTGATCATCCGTTCGCCGTGCACTTCCAGAATACGGGAAGAGGCAAACCCGCCCATCAGCGCCTGACGAACCTTGGCAGGATCGGCACCGGCCTTGGAAGCGAAGAGCAACGCTTCCGCAACAGCCTGAATATTCAAGGCCACAATAATCTGATTGGCGACTTTGGTGGTCTGGCCGTCACCGTTACCGCCCACCAAAGTGATGTTCTTGCCCATCAGTTCGAAAAGCGGTTTGACCTTGTTGAAGGTTTCTTCATTGCCGCCCACCATAATGGTCAGAGAACCCGCTTTGGCACCGACTTCGCCACCGGATACAGGCGCATCCAGATATTCACAGCCGAGTTCATTGATTTTTTTGGCGAATTCCTTGGTCGCAATCGGGGAAATGGAACTCATGTCCACAACGATCTTGCCGGCGGACAGTCCCTTTGCAACCCCGTTTTCACCGAAGAGAACGGTTTCGACATCGGGTGTATCGGGCACCATGACGAAAATGATGTCAGCCTGTTTGGCGACTTCAGCACCGTTGGCGCATGCTTTTGCACCACCGTCTGTCAGTACGGCAGGAGGCGCCTTTTTGTCGTTGACGAAAAGCTGATTACCGCCTTTTTGCAGATTGACTGCCATTGGCACACCCATGATGCCCAAACCGATAAAACCCAGATTTGCCATATTTCTCTCCCCTTATTTTATGATCGTTAACTTCAATTATTTGACGTTGTATTCTTTCAACCAGCCAAGTCCGTCAACCGTTGTCGTCGCCGGCTTGTATTCGCAGCCGATCCAGCCATCGTAACCGATATCGTCGATGAACTTGAACAAGAAGTGATAATTGATCTCGCCGGTACCCGGTTCATGACGGTTCGGGTTGTCGGCCAGCTGCATGTGTTTGATCAACGGCAAGTTGGCTTTGATCGTATTGGCCAGTTCGCCTTCCATACGCTGCATATGATAAATGTCGTACTGAATGAAGAGATTGTCTGAACCGACGTCCCGAATAATGTCCACTGCCTGCTGGGTGTGATTCAGGAAAGCCCCTTTCATGTCAAACGTATTGACCGGTTCCGTCACCAACCGAATCCCTTCGGCTTTCAGTTTCTCGGCAGCGAATTTCAGGTTGTCAACGAAAGTGGCGCGCAATTTGTCCACGGAAACACCGGGCAAAACCGGCCCCGACAGACAGTTCACCTGTTTGACGCCCAGTTTTTTGGCGGCGTTGATGGCTGTACCGACACCATCCTGAAATTCGCCGACACGATCCGGATGACAGGCAATACCGCGTTCTCCGGCTTCCCAGTTGCCAGCCGGCAAATTGTGGAGCACCAGTTCCAGATTGTTTTTCTGGAGCTTTTCAGCGATTTCATCCAGATTGAATGAATAGGGGAAAAGGAATTCCACTCCTTTAAAACCGGCTTTGGCAGCAGCGTCAAACCGGTCCATGAAAGGGACTTCGTTAAACAGCATGGACAAATTGGCAGCCATTTTCGGCATCGTTCTTCTCCTTTTTCTTATTCGTTAACGTCAAG
>DBGFLV010000042.1:0-3525 GCA_048528425.1 Oxalobacter sp.
CGCACTGGACGTTTCCAAAGCCGTCCGTGCCGAACTGGACAAGTTGCAGGCCGGTTTTCCGGACGGCATTCACTACGTGATCGGTGTGGACACCACCGATTTCGTCCGTATTTCGATTCAGGAAGTGATCAAAACGCTGATTCTGGCGATTGTCATCGTCATCGGCGTAATTTATGTGTTTTTGCAAAAATACCGGGCCACCCTGATTGCGTCGTCCGCCATTTTCGTGGCGCTTCTAGGCACGTTCGCCGGGATGTATTTGCTGAACTTCACGATCAACATGCTAACGCTCTTCGGTCTGGTGCTGGCCATCGGGCTGGTCGTGGATGACGCCATCGTCGTAGTGGAAAACGTCGAGCGCAACATCTCGGAAAGCAACATGGATCGCAAGCAGGCTACGATTCAGGCGATGAACGAACTGGTCAGTCCCATCGTCGCCACGGTTTTGGTGCTGGTGTGCGTCTTTGTCCCGGCCGCTTTCGTCCCGGGTACGACAGGCCAGTTGTACAAGCAGTTCGCCATCACCATTGCGGTTTCAGTCACCATTTCCGGTTTTGTCGCGCTGACCCTGACACCGGCACTGTGCGGCAGCTGGCTCAAACAGACACCGCCGCCTCAAAAAGGGCCTTTTGCCTGGTTCAACAAAAAATTCGCGTCCCTGACCGAACACTACGGTCGCTGGTCGGCAGCGATTATTAAACATTCCATGATCGCCCTGCTTTGTTTCGGCATCATGATTGCCGCCATCTGGCTTCTGTTTGAAAGACTGCCGACCGCTTTCGTGCCCCAGGAAGACCAGGGTTACCTGATTACGGCCGTCATCCTGCCTGACTCGGCCAGTCTTGAACGGACCGAAAAGGTGATGGATCAGGTCTCTTCCATCGTCGAGAAAATCCCGGGCGTCCAGACACGGGCGGGCATTTCGGGCTTTTCACTGCTGGACAACGGGTTCAAGAATTCCGCCGGTACCTACTTCATGGCGTTAAAACCGTTTGACGAGCGCTACAAAAACATCAGTACCGCCAAAAAACAGAATGCCGGAACCATCATGATGGAACTGTACGAACAGACACGCGCCATCGAGGAAGCCGAAGTTCTGCCGATTTTGCCGCCGCCGATCCCCGGTCTGGGCAGTACAGGCGGTTTCGAATTCTGGTTGCAAAGCACCGGTTCGGATTCACCGGAACAATTGCAGGACGTCTTGGACAAGATTCTGGCTGGCGCCAAAAAACGGCCGGAATTGACGAGCCTGAACTCGACATACCGGGCACAATCGCAACAGTTGAAAATCGCGGTCGATCGCGAGAAAGCGCGCCTTCTGGGACTGAACATGGACGACATTTCCGGAACATTGGAAACCCAGTTCGGTTCATCCATCGTCAGCCAGTTTACCCAGTTTTCACGGGTTTGGTACGTCATCATGCAATCGGCGCCCGAATTTCGGGCAACTCCGGCCGACGTGACGCGACTCTACACCCGCAACGCGCAGGGCCAGATGGTTCCGCTCTCTTCCGTTGTAACGACGTCTTACACGACAGGCCCTGATCTGGTACCGCACTTCAACGGTTTTCCGGCCGCCGAGATCACGGGTAACGCGGCGTCCGGCTATTCTTCCGGCCAGGCGATGAAAGCGATAGAAGAAGTCGCCGCCGAAGTCATGCCGAAAAATTATGCGGTCGGCTGGTCGGGTGTGGCGTATGAAGAGCAGAAATCGGGCACGTCTTCGATGATCGTTTTCGTCTTTGGCGTCATTCTCGTCTTCCTGATCCTGTCGGCTCAATACGAAAGCTGGTCATTGCCTGCCGTCGTCCTGATGGCCGTGCCTTTCGGGATTATCGGCTCGCTACTGGCGACCTGGGCGCGTGGCCTGGACAACGACGTGTATTTTCAAATCGGCCTTTTAGTCATGATCGGCCTGGCTGCCAAAAACGCCATCCTGATCGTCGAATTCGCTGTCGAACTGGCTAAAAAACCGGGGACGACGCTGGCCGAAGCAGCGGTACAGGCCGGTAAAATCCGCTTGCGTCCGATTATCATGACGTCGCTGGCGTTTATCGGCGGTGTCATTCCCCTGGCCATCGCTATGGGGGCAGGCGCCAATTCCCGCCATTCGATCGGTACCGGCATTATCGGCGGGATGATTGGCGTTTCCTCGCTCGCCCTGCTGTTCGTTCCGATGTTTTACGATCTGTTCGTCCGCTGGGATCGAAAAATCCGTGACAAGTTCGGTCGCCGTTCTTCGGAAAAGGTTCCCCAACTGGCGGCGCCGCCCAAGGAACTGCCGCCTCCGGAACCCGAATCGTCTGACGACACCAAACCGCAGGGAGGAAAGTCATGAAAGCCGCCTGGATTGGACTGATCGGTGCCGCCGCACTCTGCGGCTGCATGATGGGGCCCGACTATCACCGTCCTGATTTGCCGACTCCGGAATCGTACCGTTTCCTGCCTGACACGGCATCGCGTGACGCGCTGGATTCCCGGTGGTGGGAAGATTTCGGTGATCCGGTATTAAACGGTTTGGTCGACGAAGCCATTACCAACAACAAAGACTTGAAAGCTGCGCTGGCCAACTCGGAAAGAGCCGCCGCCGTCATTATGCAAACCCGTTCGGCGCTTTTCCCGCAAATTGATCTGACCGCTCGGACAGGACGCGAAAGGATGAGCGAACTCGACGCCGAACCGCTTATCGGAGTGCCGAATCCGCAAAACGCGCGGGAAGCCAGTCTGGGAGCGACCTGGGAAATCGACTTGTGGGGCCGGATACGCCGTTTGACGGAGTCCGCCGTAGCCGATGCCCGATCGGTCGAGCAAAACCGCCGGGCCGCACTGCTTTCCGTCGTCGCCAACGTCGTCACCCAATACGTCAATTTGCTGGCACTGGACGAACAGTTACGTATCGCCCAAAACACGTCGGACAATTATCGGGAATCGTTGCGCATCATCGAGTTGCAATTCAAATACGGTGTGACCTCGCAAATGACCGTCGCCCAGGCGGCTTCCCAATACGAAACGGCCCAAAGCCAGATTCCCCAGATTCAAAACAACATTACCCAAACGGAAAACGCCATCAGTATCCTTCTGGGCAGAAATCCCGGCCCGATAGCACGCGGCTCGACACTGGCGCAACTGAATACCCCGGTAGTACCGGCCGACCTGCCGTCCAATCTTTTACTGCGGCGTCCGGACATCTTGTCGGCAGAACAGGATCTGGTGGCCGCCAATGCCATGATCGGTGCGACACGGGCTATGTATTTCCCGACTATCTCGTTAACGGGTGCCTTCGGGTCGTCAAGCGAATCGTTGCACAACCTCTGGAAAGGCCCAGCCAAAACGTGGAGTTTCGCCGGAGCGGTTTCATTGCCTATTTTCCGGGGCGGTTCCATCTATTCGCAGGTCAAACAAGCCGAAGCGTCACAACGGGCGGCATTAGCGCAATACGAAGCTGCCGTCCAGTCCGCCTTTGCCGACGTGGACAACGCCTTATCCCGGCGAGAACGGGTCAATGAACAACTGGAAAAGGAAACC
>DBGFLV010000043.1:0-3866 GCA_048528425.1 Oxalobacter sp.
CTGTCAGCGCAAGGTCTTTTGACACAGTGACGCTTTAAGCGTCCGTTTTCCCGACGTAACTGGCCGAGACGGAAAAAGGAAGTTGCCGTTTTTTCCCGTGGTCGACCGTTGATTTCGGGGTTTACGGCTTTTTCCGACAGCTGACAGGGTTTTACATGCAATCTCTCTGGATGCTTTTCGCGACGTTTCTGTTTTCCCTGATGGGCGTTTGCGTCAAACTGGTTTCTGAAGACTATTCAACACCTGAAATCGTCATGTATCGCAGTTTGATCGGCGCGCTTTTTTTAGGCGGCTGGGTTTGGGTGCGTGGCGGTTCATTCAAAACGACCTATCCTTTTCAGCATCTGTGGCGCGGAGTCGTCGGCGCCACCGCATTCGGCCTCTGGTTTTTTTCATTCCGTGGCTTGCCTTTGGCCACTGCCATGACCTTGAATTACATGTCACCGATCTGGATAGCAGGCATCCTGTTCGGTATCGGTTTATTACGGGGAAAACTTCGATTCGAATGGAAACTGGTTTGTGCCATTGTCGCCAGCTTCGTCGGTGTCGTTCTGTTGCTTCAACCCACGTTTCGTGCCGACCAATGGCACTCGGGTGTAGTGGCCCTTGGCTCGGGTGTTCTGGCTGCCTTGGCTTATTTGCAAGTCCGGCATCTGGGTGATTTGGGGGAGCCGGAATACCGTGTCGTCTTTTACTTTTGCCTGATCGGTACGGTTGGCGGGGCAATCATTTCCATGACGTGCGCTTCCTTGCCGGGTAGCGACGGCATTGCGTTTCATCAGCACAGTGCCAGAGGAATCGTACTGTTGACATTGATCGGAGTTTTTGCCGCAGTCGGTCAAATGGCGATGACGCGCGCTTATCATCTGGGCAAGACCTTGGTCACGGCAAATCTCCAATATTCCGGTATTGTTTTTTCCAGCATCTGGGGATTTCTGATCTGGCACGACGATCTGGAATGGATGGGCTGGCTCGGCATGGTAGTTATCATTGGAAGCGGCATTTCAACCACTTTCTTCGACGTCCGGCGCAAGATGGCTTCTACCGTGACCGCTTATGAAAAAGCGAAAAAAAACCTGGCTCAACGGGCAAGCTGAGCCATCCGTTTTCAGTGGGCTTCGCCCCAGTTTCGGCCGTAACCCACTTCCGCTATTAACGGCACTTTCAGTGAAGCGACCCCTCTCATCAATTCCGGCAATTTCTCGAGAACGCTCTCCAGTTCCTCTTCCGGTACTTCCAGGACCAGTTCATCGTGTACCTGAAGAATCAGTTTCGAGTTCAGCTTTTCACTGTCTATCCAGTTTTCGACGGCAATCATCGACAGTTTGATAATGTCCGCGGCAGTTCCCTGCATGGGAGCGTTAATGGCGGCCCGTTCAGCAGCTTGCCGCCGAGGACCGTTCGGCGAGTTGATTTCGGGAAGCCAGAGCCTTCGACCGAAAACGGTTTCGACGTATCCCTGTTCCCGGGCCAGCCGACGCGTGTTTTCCATATATTGGGCAACGCCGGGATAACGCTCGAAATACCGGTCGATGTAGTTTTTGGCGTCACTCCGGCTGATACCCAGATTGGCTGCCACCCCGAACGCACTCATACCATAGATCAGGCCGAAATTGATCACTTTGGCATAACGCCGCTGTTCACCGTTAACCTCGGAAGGCGCAACATCAAACAATTCGGATGCAGTAGCCCGATGGATGTCCAGTTCATTGGCAAACGCTTTCAGAAGATTGGCGTCCCCGGACAAGTGGGCCATGATCCGCAGTTCGATCTGGGAATAGTCTGCCGAGACGATGAAGTTTTTTTCGGGCGCGACGAAGGCTTGTCGTATCCGTCTGCCTTCTTCCGTCTTGGCGGGAATGTTTTGAAGATTCGGATCGCTGGAAGCGAGACGTCCCGTCACCGCAACGGCCTGGGCATAATTTGTGTGGACGCGACCGGTCATCGGATTGATCATTCTGGGCAGTTTGTCGGTATAGGTCGATTTGAGCTTGGCCATGCTCCGGTAGTCGAGAATGATTTTGGGTAAAGGATAATCCAGCGCCAGTTTTTCAAGCACTTCTTCTCCGGTGGAGGGAGCACCGGAAGGGGTTTTTTTCACCATAGGCAATTTCAGTTTGTCGAAAAGGATTTCAGCAAGCTGTTTCGGTGAATTGAGATTAAAGGTCTGGTCAGCGCTGGCGTACGCCTTTTTTTCCAGCTCGTCCATTTTCTGTCCCAGTTCGGCCGACTGTTTCGACAGTTGTTCCGGATCGATCAGTACACCGTTGCGTTCCATTTTCTGCAAGACGCTCAAAGTCGGCAACTCGATTTTTTCATAGATGAAACGCAGTGCTCTGTTTTTTTCAATTTGCGGCCACATGGTTTCGTGAAGCTGCAACGTGACGTCGGCATCCTCTGCGGCATAATCCGTCGCACAGTCCAGTTCGATCTGGTCAAATCCGATTTGCGAAGCTCCTTTACCGCAAAGATCGGTGTAAGAGATCGGTTTGTAATCGAGCAACCGTTCAGACAGACTGTCCATGTCGTGACGCCGATGCGATTCCAAGACATACGATTCCAACAACGTGTCGTGCGCGATGCCTTCCAGCGTTATGCCGACATTGGCGAAAATGTGGCTGTCGTATTTCAGATTTTGTCCCACTTTCTTTTTTTCAGGATTTTCGAGCCAAGGCTTCAGTTTTTTCAGAACGAACTCGGGAGAAAGCTGTTGGGGTGCTTCAATAGTCCGATGGGCAACCGGGATGTAAGCGGCCTGTCCCGGTTCGACGGAAAGAGAAATACCGACGATGTGGGCCTTCATAAAGTCCAGCGAGGTCGTCTCTGTATCCAGGGAGGTCAGAGGAGCCTGGTCGATCCGGTCAAGCCAGCGAGCCAATTGTTCTTCCGTCAATACCGTTTCATACTCCTGTTTTTCGATCCATTTTGTCGGGGAAGCGCCGGCTGTGTTGAACAGGTCGATTTGTCCCGACGATCCTTCTTTTCCCTGATGGGCCGCGTTCAATTCCCTAAGCCAGCTCTTGAACCCGTAACGCTCGTAAGCGTTCCGCAAACCGGCTACCTCTTCCGGTTTCCTGACCAGTGATTCTTCGATGGAACGGAATTGTTCGGACAAATCACAGTCCTTTCGGATCGTGATCAGTTCTCGGGCCCGGGGCAACCAGTTGAGCGATTCCCGCAGGTTTTCTCCTACCGTCCCTTTGATGGCGGCCGCGTTTTCCATGATGTTGTCTAGTGAATCGTATTGAGTCAGCCATTTGACGGCCGTTTTAGGACCAACTTTGTTGACACCGGGCACGTTGTCTGACGTATCGCCGATCAAAGACAGATAATCGACGATTTTTTCCGGCGGAACGCCGAATTTGTTGATGACCCCTTCCCTGTCCAGCACTTCATTGTTCATGGTATTGACCAGTGTGACACCTTTTCCCACCAGTTGTGACATGTCCTTGTCACCGGTCGATACTATCGTGTCGAAACCTTCTTTTTCAGCGATACTCACCAAAGTGCCGATGACATCATCTGCTTCGATGCCTTCCACGGACAACACCGGCCAGCCGAGCATGTTCACCAATTCGCGTATCGGTCCGGTTTGCTTGATAAGGTCGTCCGGCATGACGGAACGGTTTGCCTTGTACTCTTCGTAAAGATCGTTACGGAACGTTTTGCCTTTGGCGTCGAACACACAGGCGACGAAGCCTGTGGGATAATCTTTTTCCAAACGATGCAGCATATTCAGAAAACCGTAAATGGCCCCGGTCGGCTCACCTGCCGCATTACGCAGATCAGGCAGGGCGTGGTAAGCACGATAGAGATAACTGGACCCGTCAACTAATAGCAAAAGTTTGTTCATATGGAAGAAAACA
>DBGFLV010000044.1:0-1849 GCA_048528425.1 Oxalobacter sp.
CATAATATGATATATATGTTCATATGTAGCACAACAGATACGAAGTTCCGAAGCGTGTTTTGCCAGTAGCGTCAAGGACTTATGTGACGGCTTTGTCAACAGCGCCCGCAGTATTCGGAATTCCGGTTTTTGGATTAACTTATTAGGAATGGGTGAAATGAATAATCCACAAATAGCTCAACCGGCTGCAACGCCTGCTTCGGCTGGCAATATACGCTGGTTTTACTTGATATTGGCAGTTTTGCTGATGTGTATGATCTCGGGTGTTCAGTATTCCTGGACACTGTATGCTAACCCGGTAAAAGACAATCTGGGTGTTTCGCTTGCGGCTGTTCAGACGGCCTTTACGCTTTCTCAGGTTATTCAGGCCGGTTCCCAGCCGGGAGGTGGATACTTCGTTGACAAATTCGGTCCAAAGATTCCGTTGATGATAGGCGGTGCTATGGTGCTGATCGGTTGGTCTCTGATGGGTCAGGTTGACAGCATTCCGGCTCTTTACGCACTCTATACGCTGGCCGGCGCCGGTGTCGGTATCGTTTACGGTATCGCCATGAATACGGCAAACAGATGGTTTCCGGACAAGAGAGGTTTGGCTTCGGGCTTCACTGCTGCCGGTTACGGTCTGGGCGTTTTGCCTTTCCTGCCGCTGATCAGTTCCGTTCTGCGTTTTGAAGGGGTCGGTCCCGCTTTCATGTACACCGGTCTGATCATGGGTATTTTGATCATTGTGATCGCTTTCTTCATCAAATTCCCGGGTGAACAGAAAGGGGTCAAGAAAGTGATCGTTCCGACGGAAAAAGACTTCAATTCCAACGAAATGCTCAAGACGCCTCAATTCTGGATTCTGTGGACGGCTTTTTTCTCCGTCAACTTCGGTGGGTTGCTGCTGGTTGCCAACAGCGTTCCTTACGGCCGTAGTCTGGGTTTGGCTGCCGGTATTTTGACCATCGGTGTTTCGATCCAGAACCTGTTCAATGGCGGTTGCCGCCCGTTCTGGGGTTTCGTTTCCGATAAAATCGGTCGTTACAAAACCATGTCCGTCGTTTTCGGTATCAATGCCGCTGTTTTGTGGAGCTTCCCGTACGTCGCCAAGATTTCCTCAACGGCCTTTATCGTGATGCTTGCGCTGGCTTTCTTCACCTGGGGCGGCAGCTACGCCTTGTTCCCGTCAACTAACAGTGACGTTTTCGGTACAGCGTATTCCGCCAGAAACTACGGTTTCTTCTGGGCTGCCAAAGCGATTGCTTCAATTTTCGGTGGCGGTCTGGGCGCTGCGGTGGCAACGAACTTCGGCTGGAATACCGCTTTCATGATTACCGGTATCACTTCCTTCATTGCTTTCGCTCTGGCGACGTTCGTTATCCCGAGAATGGGCAAACCCAAAAAGAAAGTCAAAGCAGAAGTCGTACAGGTTGCACATTGACCGTCTGATGTACGCCGTTTAAACGGCAGGTTCAAAAATGGCTGGATTTATCCAGCCATTTTTGTTTCGTTCGAGTTGCGATGAAAAGAGTGGTATTTAGGCTTATCAGAATGAAGAGGCGTTGGCCAAGCGAAGAAAACAGGAAAGCAAGCGTCGAGTTCGACTTTGCCCGTGACAAACAGGCCAGCTCACCTTTATGCCATGGAGACTTTAAATCCGGGCTTTTCGGCAGAAGCCGTTGGACACGAGCCTGCCCCTTAAAAAATGTTCACTGCATGAGAAGGATAAACGTATCCTAGGCTTCCCGAAAAGTGGCTGTTTACAACGGTTGCAACGCCAAATTGAAGAGAATGCAAGGGAAGTTGAACCGGACGGACGAATCTGTACTTTTTCCGGTTGTTGTCAGCCCCAATGCTACTGATTTTC
>DBGFLV010000045.1:0-4937 GCA_048528425.1 Oxalobacter sp.
TTTCATTTCCAGCCTGTCCAGACAGCCGATCCTCCTGAAACGGCATGCCGTTCACAAGCGGCGGGATAATCGCCAAGTCACGGCAAAGAACGGCTGTCGGGCAACATCATCAAGAACCGGTCAATACGGGAAATGAAATGCGGTCAAAAAATAATTTCTCGTCTGACACCTTCAAACGAATCAATGGATTCGATCAGCAACTGCTGTAGTGCCTGTCGGTCCTCCTGGGGAAGCAACCAGACGACGTCAACTGTTTTGACAGGTAACCGGTTCATCAGACGAATTGCCCGATACAGGTAATCGAAACCCCGCTCCAGATTTTTTTTACCCTTGCCGGCCAAAGTACATTTCTCGGCCAGTTCAAACAGGTCAGCGTGTAACTTCTCGTCGTCAAGACGCCAGAATCCGTCAAGCGAGAAACTGTCCAGTTCATTTTTGTCCACATTGACACACAAGAATTCCATCGAGTCCTGAAGATTAATGATCAGGTTGCGCAAACGTCCGTCGAGCACCGATCCGTACATGTAAATCATCAACTGAACGTGGTTTCTTTGCTGCTGCCGTACGTAACGGGTCAGTGCGATCGCTACAGCGATAATCACGACGATACCTGCTGCGGCCAGCACATCGGCCCAGGGAAAAGTGTCACTCATCGGTAAGGGGACGACTGCCTGTGCCTGTACCGGAAAAAAACAGACAAAACAGCAAATAAGAACAAAAAGAAAAGGTCGATAAAATCGCATGAATTTGCCTGGATAATTGCTGAGTCATCGCTCGAAAAGCGGTTGTTCTTCATGATAGGTCTTCAGTTAGCGTCTGGCTACTGATCATTGTGGACACGTGCCAATTTGTATCATTTAAGCCTGCCATTGCATTTCGCGACCTCAGCTGGACGGCAAGCGACAGCGTACTTTCGGCAAAGTGAGAAAGATCAGCAGCAGGCAGGAGGGACGGGAAAGACCGTTGCCAGCCGGATTTTTATGTTGACGACACTTTTTCGTTATAGGCATTTAACTCACTTTGGGTAGGGATAACCGCATTCTTCTTTTTGCTGAAAGAACAGGAAAAGAAGTTTTCGTCTCATCCGATGCCCGAACGAAGCCTTCAGCTACCGCCTTTTCTCTACCGACGTATTCACGCAAACAACAATTTCAACCCAGCGAATCCTGATGCGGATACATCAGTTTTGCTCGTTATATTTCTTATCTGATCCCCGGACTTTTTCAACCGGATACTTTGCTGCATTCTTTTCCAGCTTTTCCAGAGCGGCCTGTTGCAGATCGATTCCGGCCAGAGAAGCAAAACGGATCAGATACAAAAAGACATCAGCGACTTCTTCCCTGACGTGTTCACGAACGGAACTGTTTTCGCCGATCTCTTCCCAACCGTGCTGGCCCCGTGTCCATTGGAATATTTCCAGCAATTCGGAAGCTTCAACCGACAGGGCCGAAGCGATGTTTTTAGGAGTGTGGAAGGGTTCCCAGTCTCGGTCTGCGGCAAACCGTTTCAGCTTTTCCGCCAGCATGGTGTCGTCTATCATTCCACTGTCTCCCGCCTGGTTGGTGATCTGCCCAATACCCCTTCTTTATGGCCGGGGCGGCTTTCCGGACTACGTTCCGGACTGCCCATTTTCTGGAAATCGCGGCCGCTGGGCTGTTGATAAGCGTAAAGACCAAACTGGGACAAGACGGCGTAAAGATGATCGAAAATGTCCGCCTGAATGTTTTCGTAATCGTTCCAGACGGTTGTGGCAGTAAAACAGTAAATTTCGATCGGCAAACCGGCAGCACCCGGATCCATTTGTCGAACCAGTATCGTGTCGTTTTTCAAGAGGTGAGGATGATGCCGCAAGTACTGTTCAACGTAAGCTCTGAACGTGCCGACGTTGGTCAAACGGCGCTGGTTGACGAAACCATTAGCCGCATCGTCCAGTTTGCTATTCCATTGTGCGATTTCCTTTTCTTTCGTCGCCAGATAATCCTTTAACAAACGGATACGATGGACAACGGCTTTTTCCTGTTCCGTCAGGAAATGGATACTTGTCTGATCAATGTAAATGGAACGCTTGATTCGTCTGCCCCCCGACTCCTGCATGCCCCTCCAGTTCTTGAAAGGGTCTGTAATCAGGCGGCGCGTCGGAAAAGTCGTGATCGTTTTATCCCAATTCTGTACCTTGACGGTATGAAGGGCGATGTCGATCACGGTACCGTCCGCATTCAGATTGGGCATTTCGATCCAGTCCCCGACCTTGACCATACCGTTGGCCGAAATCTGAATACTGGCCACAAGAGACAGGAGCGTGTCTTGAAAAACCAGCATGAAAACCGCAGCCATCGCGCCCAATCCGGACAGCAACAACAGTGGAGAACGGTCGATCAAGGTAGCGACGATCAAAATACCGGCAATCAGGTAAATAGCGAGTTTTACCAGCTGGACATAACCTTTGATAGGCCGACTGGCCGCAATCGGTCTCTGATCGTACAGAGCGTTAACCACATTCAACGCCGCACCCAACGACATGGCGAAGGTCAGAATAATGAACGAAGCGGCCACATTCCTAACGACAAACGCAACGGGTTCCGGCAGATGTGGTACCCAGGCAATGCCGTGAGTAAACGCCAAGGCAGGAACGACATTGGCCAGTCTGGCAATAACTTTTTCAACCAATGTGTCCTCACGTCCGGAAAAAGCGGACATTTTAAGTGCCCGGTTAAACAGACGAAGCAACAATTTCTTGACGACGACGTTCAGCAGATACGACACCACGACCAGAAGGCTTAATGCCGCCAATGTGTACATGAGCGGTGAATCGTCGAAGAAAGAAAGGTACTGGCTGACTAACGACTTCATAAAAAACCGGATTCCCCTGTAAAAGCGGCCAATCGCCGATGAACCAAACGCAATGCGCAGGAATATAACACATTCAAGCGTTTCTCCGGTCGCCAGCTCGTTTGAGATTAGAATCCTTCCTTGCTCGGTTGTCCCACCAGGAACTACTATAATGACATTTTTTTCAGCCGAGTCTGCTGATCAGGTTATGTTCATACCGGATTTTCTGACTTCTAGCGCTTCATGAATTCAAATAACCGACATCTTTTTACCCAGCGTACTTTACAGGGAGCAGGTATTTTTCTGCTTGCCTTATTGGCAGCGACACTCATAAGAACCTGTCTGGTTGTTACCTATCATCCGGTAAACGCTGTCATCCCCGTCAGCCACTGGGTTAGGGCTTTCTGGATGGGAATGCGATTTGATGCCAAATGGCTTGCGACTTTTCTTTTTCTTCCCTGGCTCTGTCTGGTCATTGCCACGTTTCTCCCCTCAAAAACAGCGTCGCAACTCATTCATTATCCTGTTCGTTTTCTCCTTTTTCTAGGTGTGGCACTTTTCTTCGTCCTCGACATCATCAATTATTTTTATTATGGTTTTTATCAAAGCCCCATTAATTCCCTTATCTTCGGTTTGTTTGAAGACGACACAGGCGCCATTTTAAAAACCATCTGGCAGGATTATCCCGTTTTTCTCTGCCTATTGATTTTTTTCGCGCTCCTGTTTGCGGTTTTATGGTTACCTGAACGCTTGTCACAACGTTATCCGGCTTATCGCGCTTTCAGCGTGAAAGCCACTGCCGCAGCCATGATCGTCGTGACCTGCACACTGGCGTTACTCATCCGGGGCAGTTTCGGCGTTTTTCCGTTGCGTGAAAATGATCTCGCCGTGACGAATAACGCTTTTGTCAACGCCACTGTCAGCAATGGACAACAAGCTCTTTACATGGCCTGGAAAGAAAGGAGGCAAAATGACCTGAAAAACGATCCTTTGGCCGGACTGAAAAAATACGGATTCCGTTCTCCTGAAGAAGCGGTTGCTTTCCTGAAAGGACAAGACGACAAAAACCTGCCCGCTTCCCTGCCAGCTTATCCCGTACCCTCCCACCGACCTCATGTTGTTTTTGCTCTAATGGAAGCATTTGGCCGGGAACTGATCGACACACACGACCCTGTTCACAATGACGTTTTGGGCAGTCTGGCATCTCATCTGCAAACCGGAGATTTTTTTACGCGCGCTATCTCTGTCGAACACGGCACTTTTCCCAGTCTGGAAGGTATTCTCTTCGATACGCCGATCACTCCCCTGATGCAAAGCCGGTATGGATATCAGCCTTTTCCCTTCTCCGCTGTGAGCGCCTTCAAAAAGGCCGGCTACCGTACCGTCTTTTTGACGTCCGGCAGTGGAAGCTGGCGTAGTCTGGACACTAACCTGTTGTTGCAGGGATTTGACCAGGTTTTGGATCAGCGCGCCATCCAGCAGCTTTATCCACAAGCCGTTGCCGCTACCTGGGGCGTACCGGATGAATTCATGTTCCTGTACGCCAACGAACTGCTGGAAGCCGCTGACCAAAAAGGAGAGAAAGTTTTTCTATTCATGCTCTCCACGACTAACCATCCTCCCTATCAGATACCCCAAGACTACCAACCGGGGCCGCTCGATCCCGACCGGTTGCCGTCGCATCGGACAACCGACACCGCTTTGGCCAACAGCATTCTTGAAACGTACCAGTACGCCAACGACTGTCTCGGCCGGTTCCTGAATCGGCTGAAATCCTCTTCCCTGGCCGATCGCACTGTCGTTACCGTTACAGGAGACCACAATACCCGTTCCATCTTTCGTTATTCCGATACCGGCAATCTTCACATGAATTACGGCGTTCCGATATTTTTTCAACTGCCGCCTGCCTGGAAACCGAGTCAACCTAAGCTCAACCAATGGGCCAGCCATCGTGACATTTTTCCCACCCTGAAAGCCCTCGTCCTGGGTATCCCTCCTGACGGTCTGGCCGGACGCAATCTATATGAAGCAGGCAATCACCCTGAACAAGCTGTTGGATTCATGACGACGAAGATGGGGGCTGGATTAGCCATTAACGACGATGGCGC
>DBGFLV010000046.1:0-22288 GCA_048528425.1 Oxalobacter sp.
GCTGAAAGCTGCTCACAAGAAGAAAAAGGACATTGTCTGGGGCGTTTAGCCTTTCCAAAACCGATAAACGGATTCAGACTTGTGCCGGTTTGGTGTACGCTACGGTTTCCCGTACCGATTTCGTCTTTTTTCAGTAAAATGGCGGAACGATTGTGTACCGACACTACAGGCTTATGGAATGACTTTCAACGATTTGAGGAAATACAGACTGCTTTTTGCCGGTCTGCTGGGAATAGCTGTCGCTTCGCTGTTGACTGGTTGCGCCCGTCCAAACGACCAGGACATGGCGGATATGCTGTCTAAAGCCTATCAATGCAAATGGATCAAGGTTGACGATTATGAAAAAACCGATTCTCTTCCTGGAATCTGGACTTACGTGGCACAGTACGACTTTAATCTCAAATTCCGGGACGGCCAAGCCGGCGCTTACCAGTTCGTGAAGGGACTTTACAACACCGTTCCCGGTGAAACCGATTGGCGAAAAGTGCTGAAAAATCCGAATGCACGCGCTTACCTCCGCGAAAACTGTTCGCCGCCGGCCCAGAAAATCCTGGAACAGATCGCGATACAGACTTACACGCAACTGGCTGACAAAAAACAAGCGACGATCAAAATCCCGCTTTCAGTTAGTCTCTCAGGCTGGGCCGAAATCACTTCCGGGAGAGGGGGCTGGGACATGGACATGCGCCGCGACAAGGTGAAAACCGACTATGTCTGGTCGGAACCGATCCCCAGAAAAGACCTGACGGCTAAAATTGCCTCGAAAAAAGCTGTTTCCCGTTAAACGGCTTTTTGCCCTAGAGTCGTCCGCTCCTGTCGGTTTCCAGGAGAAAGGCCGGCGGTTTTATTCGGTAGCCGATCACCAGGACCTTGAAAAGCTCGCCCATTTCGGCGGGCGACAACAGTGTCTGGACCGGCTGACTCTGAGACGACGAAAAACGGCCATTTTCACCGGCAGTCTCTTTCAGCAATTGCGGCAAGCCCGCGCCGATCAAAAAACGAGACTGGCTGGTGTAGCACAGCAACTCCATACCACCTTCTTCTGCGGCTTTAGCCATGGCCGTGAAATTGATGTGTGTCGTGACGTCTTGCAAGCCCGGCAGGAAAAACGGGTCGTCATGAGCGTGGTGACGAAAATGGCACATCAACGTGCCGTTTCTTCTGTCCGGATGATAATATTCCCGGGCCGGAAAACCGTAATCGACGAAGAGTGCGGCGGCACCCTGTCCCGACGAAAGCTTTTCAGAGAGCGTTTTCACAAAGGCGAAAGCACGAGTGTGAATTTCGGTGATGTACCCGTCAGGCAATAAAGCGGCTTCCGGAACCCATTTGGCAACCGCTTCGGCAAGCCCTTTCCCACAAGGTCGTTCACACCAGACAAATTGCCCATCCGTCCCTGTGACGCCCAGTTCCTGCCAGTGTTTCCCGCGTTTGACCACCAACTGGACAGGCATGGCATCCAGCACTTCGTTGGCGATGACCACGCCTTCAAAACCTTCCGGCAGGGAAGAAAGCCACTTCACCTCGGAAAAACCGGACAGCATTTTCTGCTGGCGTTCCTGTAATTCGCCGGAAAGCTCCAAAATGGCGTACTCCTTTACCGGGCTATTCAACGAAGCCAGTTCAACCAAGATATCACGGGCCAGTCGCCCTGTTCCAGCACCCAGTTCAACAATAGCCGGCCCTGTTTGTTCCAGAAGGGGTTGCAAGGCCCTTGCCAAAGTACGTCCATAAAGCGGTGTCATTTCGGGCGCGGTGACAAAGTCGCCTTCCCGCCCCAGTTTGGCACTGCCGCCGCTGTAATAGCCCCATCCGGGGGCATACAACACCTGTTCCATATAATCGGCAAAAGACATCCATCCTCCGTGGGCGTCGAGCACGGAAAGAATCCGTTTTTTCAAGGCGGCGGAAGACGCCGTCGCATCCTGGATCGGTTCGTAAGAGTTTGTCATCGGGTAAAGGTATGGAAAACAGGGTTTTCTTCAGTCTACCTTCAAAATGAACCGGTTGCTCATCCAACCGATTTTTGTCTATTATTTACGCAAAAAAGTGTGCAAAAAGCCCGACGCGCGTAAAATGATTTTTTTCGTCAGAGTCCGACTGCCATGACAACCCAGCCCGAAAAAGTCGCTTTGGTCACCGGTGCCGCCAGACGCATCGGGCGTGTGATCGCCCTGTTCCTCGCCCGACACGGCTGGGACGTCGCCGTGCATTACCGTTTTTCCGAAAACGAAGCGCTGGCAACCGCCGATGAGATTCGTCAACTTGGACGTCGTGCCGTAGCCCTCCACTGCGACCTGACAGATGAAAAAGCAGTCAACCGGCTGATGCACCGGACAGCCGATGTCCTGGGTCGTCCCAGCTGTCTAGTCAACAACGCTTCCGTTTTCGAACACGACAGTGTTACCGATTTTTCGGCCCGATCGCTCCAGTTTCACATGTGCACGAACTTGACCGCCCCCATTTTACTGTCCCGTTCGCTCTATGCGATGACCCCCGAGGGGACCCAATCCGTCGTGGTCAATTTGCTCGATCAGAAACTCGACAATCTGAACCCCAGTTTTTTATCCTATACTTTGTCGAAGGCCGCATTGAACACGGCTACCACATTGCTGGCTCAAGAACTGGCACCTCGCCTTCGGGTCGTCGGTATCGCTCCCGGCATTACTCTCGTGTCGGGCGAGCAAACCGAGCAGGACTTTCAGATCGCCCATAAAAACACGCCCCTCGGACGATCCAGCACGCCCGAAGATATCGCTTCAACGGTTTGTTTCATCCTTGATTCCCCGGCTATTACCGGCACCACCATCATGGTCGACGGGGGACAGCATCTGGTTCCCTTGTCGCAGGATGTGATGTTCGTCGCTAAAATGAGTGCCCAAAACAACTCCTGAACCTATGCATACCCTCCTCCACCCCAGACTGAAAGACTGTCGCAGGCTGTTTTTGCGCAATTACGAAGTTCCCGTCAAAATCGGCGTTCACGATTTCGAAAAAAAACGGGCCCAAAGGCTCCTGATCAACGTCGATCTGTATATTCCGCTCGCCCTTTCCACTCCGGTAAACGACCAATTGGCCGAAGTGGTCGATTATTCGTTCATACGAGATACCCTGTTCGAGCGGACGTCAAAAGGCCACATCAATTTGCAGGAAACCTTGTGTGACGACGTAGCCCGGATGCTTTTGAAGCATCCTCTTGTTTGCGCTGTGCGCGTTTCTTCGGAAAAACCCGACGTTTACGATGACTGCGACAGTATTGGTGTCGAAGTCTTCCGCTTCAAGCATGAAAACTAGGCTTTCCTGCTTTGAGTATGACAACCCGAAAACAGTTTTATAAAACCGGCTTCGAAAACAACAAGCTGGTAAAACGCCTTTATCGCCAGGTCGGCAAAGCCATCGGCGACTATCGGCTGATCGAAGAAGGGGACAAGGTGATGGTTTGCCTGTCAGGGGGCAAAGACAGCTTTGTGTTGCTGGACGTCCTTCTGGGTTTGAAGGCACGTGCTCCGATCCGTTTCGACATCGTCGCCGTCCATCTCAATCCGCAGTTTCCCGATTTCCCGACAGATGTTCTACCGGCGTATCTTGAAGAAAAAAACGTTCCCTTTCACATCGAAACACAGGCCATCTATCCGATTATCCGGCGTTTGATCCCCGAAGGGAAGCCGGTCTGTTCGCTGTGTTCCCGACTTCGCCGAGGCATTCTCTACCGCGTGGCAGGTGAACTCGGCGCCACCCGGATCGCTTTGGGTCACCATCGGGACGACGTCCTCGAAACCTTTTTCCTGAACTTGTTTTTCGGGGCGAAAATCAAGAGTATGCCACCCAAATTGAAAACGGATGACGGACGACACATCGTTATCCGTCCTCTGGCCTACGTCCGGGAAAGCGACATCGAACGCTTCGCTGCCCTGCAAAACTATCCCGTTTTTCCGAAAAACCTGTGCGGTGCGGAAGAAAACCGGCAACGCCGGCAAATTAAAGCGCTGATCAAAGAGTGGGAGAAACAGTTTCCCGGCAGAACGGAAAACGTTTTTTCAGCGCTTTCTACCGTCGTCCCTTCCCACCTGATGGACCATCGCCTTTATCCTTTTAGCGATTTGGCGCGGGACGTCAAAACCGGTTGACGTCAGCTCCGGTTGGGAAACTTTCAATACGTGACAATGAAGTGCCGGCCTTTTACAGCGAGTCAACGTCCATTCCGTACTCTAGCCAGCAGTGCCGTGGTCGACCGCTCATACTCGAAGCCGATCGCTTGCACTTTTCCACCGTAAGCGAGTACTTCCTTACCCTCGGCAATCGTCGCTACGTCGTAGTCACCGCCTTTGACGTAAATATCGGGCCGACATTCGCGAACGACAGACGCTGCCGTGTCTTCGTCAAAAGCCACCACGGCACTGACCGATTCCAATGCGGCCAAAACAGCCATCCTATCTTCGCAGGCATTGACGGGACGGTCTTTTCCTTTTCCAAGCCGCCTTACTGAAGCGTCCGTATTCACGGCGACAATCAATGAAGCGCCCATTTCCCGCGCCCGCGCCAGATAGGTGACGTGTCCCCGGTGCAAAATGTCGAATACCCCATTAGTTAACACCACCGGTCTGGGCAAGGTGTTCATCATTGTCTGCAATGAAGAACGATCCCATATTTTTTGCTGAAAAGATACCATGTTGAAAATAAAAAACCGTTGTTTGGTAATATGCATCCGGAATCCGAAGCCACGCCCACATGAACGAAAAAAAACATTTCAGGTCTTAAGACAAAAGGAAAAATTTCTTCTGGGCTTTTACAGACGCCGGCATCACACGTTCCGGAAAATTTTTGATTCATCTCGTTTATATCACATACTGAATGAAAGTCCGACATGACAAACCGTCGTCAAATCGTTACATGGCTGACCTTGTGGCTCCTTGTCTCGTTATCCCCGACCCATGCAGCGGAAGGTCCGTTTACCGTCAACGTTCCGCCGTCGGCTGAACTGCTTTATACCGTGAAAGCCCAGTATAACGGACTGGATCTGGCGGGAAACGCATTCATTCGCTGGAAAAACAGCCAAAGAGCCTATTCACTCCAAAACGAAACCCGTATCACGCCGTTGGGAAAAATACTGAACGTCTACAGTCAAGGTGAAATCGGTCCGACCGGGTTGAAACCGGAAAAATACACTGAAAAACGGCTCGGAAAACCCCAGGTCGTCAGCGTATTTGATTACGCGAAAAATTCGATGACTTTACCGTCAGGGCAAACTGTTCCGTTAAAGGAAACAGTACAGGATCGGGCCAGCATTGTCTGGCAACTGGCTGCCGTGGCACGGGCCAATCCCGAACGGTTTACACTTGGTTCTACCTGGACTTTTCCGGTTGCCGGTAACAGTAAAATAGAACTCTGGACGTTTAACGTCGTGAAAATCGGCATCCTTTCTACCCCTATGGGCGACGTCAAAACGGTCCAGTTATTCCAGAATAGCAAAGACGACCAGGAGGTGAATGTCTGGCTCGCCTCCGACCATGACTGGTATCCTGTCCAGATTTTTTTCATCGAACGTGACGGAGTGCGTATCCGGCAAACCGTCAAAAAAATCGTTCCGGTTTCATCCGCTGACCGTCTCAGTCAAATTTCCAATCGTAAAGCAAATCGACGGCGGTAACCGTACCGGTTTGGCCGACCAGGGAAAGGCGGCGGGAAATAATGTAGCGTAGCTTGATCAGATTAGTCGCTCCCGTCAGCCCCTGCTCGTAAGTCAGATAAAGGCGGGATGAAATGCGTTTGCTTAAGGACAAAACCGTTTCATCCAGTTCCGCCGAAGAGGATATGCCGATATCGTCCAGTCCGATCGTGCTGGCCAATTTGGTAGGGAATCCACCGGACTGTTCGGTACTTAAAATGGCGGCTGCCGCTGCGGCGATCGCCGCTCTTTGTTGATCGTCACCGTTTTCTCCGCCTCCGTAGCCCAGCACCAGCCAGGACAGTTTTTCCGTGTCGGACACTTCCGGCGTCGACACCAGCTTGACGCGAGGAGACTGGGCCGTGCCTTTGACTGAAACACCGACTTCTGTAACGTCGTCCGTACTGGGGAAATCCCGGCCCGCCAGAATATCCAGCGTCGGATTTTCAACAGGCCCGCTAAAAGTCACCTGCCCTTGCTTGATCGCCAGCTTTTGGCCGAAAGCACTGTAAGTGCCGTCCACTGTATTGATCGTTCCGTATACCCGCAGCCGGTTATCGCGGCCCGAAACAGCCTGGATTTGACCGACCAGCCGGGTACTCAATCCCTTGCCTTTCAGATAGAACTGATTGCCGAGATCGACTTTCAGGTCGAGACGTAACGGAACAGATTCGTTCTTTTTCTTCTCAGGCCGTCCTAAAACGACGACATCTTTGCTGTACGTAACGTTTTTCGTATCCGGCAGAATAATCATGGCCCGGTCGACCCGCCAGTCACCAATCAATTCCAGCCTGTTTTCATCCAGCGAAAACTTTCCTTGTCCCGTAACGGCGAGTTGTCTGTCCACATTCGACAAAATCAGCAGTTTGTCGGTAGTGAATTGCAGATCGCTCAATACCTGTCCGTTCTTCAGCTGGATGCCCCCATGGAGTTGCAAACTGCCCTCTGGACCGTAAATAATGCCTTTTTGTATCTGAATCCGGTTACCTTCCAGTACGGCCAGCAACTCACCTTTCGACAGATTGACCCCCATACTCAACCAATTAACCGACAAATCTTTGCCAATCAGGTTGCCCGAGAGTTTGGGATCGCCAACCGTACCCCGACCTTCCACTCTCATCGACAGCGAACCGCCCAGTTCCAGATCCGGTTGTCCGGTCAACGGCCCGATCCATGCCAGCGAAGGAACATCGACATTGGCGGATAATTGCAAAGGACTTTCCCGGGTCAGGCTGTAACGTCCGTTTTTCATCGTCAATTCCGTCATGCCCTGTATCTGAATGACACCGGCTTTCTCGCTGTCTATCCGACCTGTGAGACGCATCGTATTCCGGGAGAGAACGGCTTCCATGTCGAAGGTTTTAAGGCCCAACTTGATGATATTGTCACCGATCAACGTAACGTCCCCTTTTTCCCGGTAAATGTGGAGATTGCCGTCCAGACTTCTGCCCGCTGTCAGTGACCAGTCGGCACCGAACGTGAGATCGCTTCGGAGCGTCTTTCCGGAATCGGCGGAAATGGCCAATAAATAAGTGAGAGGAACGCCGCGCGCACTTCCCGACGTTTCCAGCCGTGTTCCTTTTTTGACCAGTTTAAGGATCGTCAATTGTCCGCTCGGCAACTGCAAAACCAGATTTTGCAACGAAAAATCACCGTTGCCGACTTTTAACGGAACCGGTGAAGCCAGTGTAAAGGCCTGCTTACCTCGATTTTCCAGCGCGTCCAGTTTGCCCTGCCATTCTCCGTTTTTCGACAGACCGCCCGACGCTTCCGCCGTCAAATCGAACGTCTCGTTCATGGCCGAGGCCTTTATCGTATGGGACCTGAGTGTACCGTCAAGCTGTGCCTGTATCGACTTCCACTGTCCCGAGCCGATCGTGATGTCCTCCCCCCGAACGTCGACGGCCATTTTGTCCTGCAACCGCGTACCGAATTGCGCTTTCATTGCCAGCTTCCGTGCGCCGTACTGATCGAGGATGAGAAAATCCGTCCCTTCCAGTGTCATTTGAACCTGCAACGCCGGCAGTGACCCCGTCATTTCACCTTGCCCCGACAGGTTTCCCTTGTAACCTTCGCCCAAAACGCCGAGATCGGGTGCGTGCAATTTCCAGAACAGGCGGTCACCGCTTTTGCCCAAATTGCCGGACGCGTTAATGGTATTGCCGCCCAATGCCAGCAGGACATCGGCATCGCGTATCTCCTGACTGTTCAACTGGAACCGTCCCTGTCCGGAAAGAGGCTGGCCAAACAGACGGCTCGGCAGAAAAGCGTACCGGAAGGCCACTTCCCATTCCGGTTTCAGATGACCGGATGCGTCGAAATCGAAATTCAGGTCGGATTCCGGAAAACGTCCGAAGGAAGCGAAATTAAAGTGGGTGACTTTTCCTGTCGCCTTGAAATCCTGAGGCGCTTCCAGACTCAGATTGCCCTCGAGATGCAGTTCGCTCCGATCGGCCTTCAAAACGATTTTTTTCAACGCAATCTGTCCGGCCTCTTTCACGACGTGTGCGTCAAGCCGGATGTGATTTTCTCCCAGTTTAACGGTGAATTCCTGCTGGTCATCTGCCTCCACGAATCCGACGGTGCCGGCTACCCGGGTTTGGCGAATACGCGAATTGATTTCATGCAGATCGAACCGGGAAGTCTCGAGTACTAATGCCGACTTTTCCGAAGAAAAAAATCCCTCGCCGGTGAATTGCCCTGCCTTACCCATATCCAGCACAATGTCGCTTAAAACAATACGATCCGTACGACCGCCGATCCGGGCTTTCAATGTATGAATGGGTAATTCGTTCTGGTCGAAAGGACCTGGCTTGGCATTGTTAATGTCGATGGTTCCATTCAAAGTCCGGTCAATGGCCGCATTGATGTGTACTTTTGCGTCAAAACGGGCAACCGGCCACGTTGATTCGATGTGTGACGGATCGATTCCGGTTGCGTCCAGCTGGACGGATTCGACCGGAAAATCGGCCAGAGGCGTCACTATCGCATCCAGTCGCCCCCGGGCACCGTAGCCGTCGAGACGCCCCATGACAACCAGCCTGTCCAGATCGCCTTGCACAGTCAAATCAACATCCGCTTTCGCCGGTTCGTTATGAAACCGGACTGTTCCATCGGTTTTGAACGGTTTCGCCGTTCCTAGATCGGCATTGATTTCGGCATTACCGAAAGGACTGTCGAATCCGAGATTGTTCAGATGCCACGCCGCATTGTCCGCCGTCACGGCAAATCTCACGTTTTCCAGCGTGACGCCTGCTCCAAGTTTGGTCACCGAGAGCGAATCCACACTGACTTCGGAAATCTGAACGTCAAACGGGGGAGCGAGCGATTGCGGCAATGTGAACGGTTCGTCGGAAGACTGCTTTAACTCCACTTTCAGTCTGGCAGCGGTCACCTGATCGACCTCCAGCCGACCGTGTAAAAGCGGCCAGGGGTTCCAGGCCAGTTTGAGGTCGTTTATTTCGATGTCTCTTTCCGGACTGGTATAGACGACTTTTTCAATTTCCAGCGATCCTACCAGGGTACCGGAGACGCCCTCTATCTCGACAGAGCCTCCACTTGCCTGGACGATTTTCTGGGCTAGCCACTGCAACGTGCCTTCCTGGCTGACCAGAAAAATCGCTCCGCCCAAAAGGAAGATCGGAACAAGCAACAATAACAGCCAGCGACGTCGCATCAGAAAGTAAATCCCAAAGAAAAATGCAGTCTCAAATCACCGCTTCGCTGACCGTAGGCCAGATCGACACCAATAGGGCCGGCAGGGCTGCGCCAACGGCCGCCGACACCGTAACCGACAGCGGGATCCAGCTTGTTCAAATCGTCCACCGCATTACCGGCGTCGACGAAAAAAGCGATTCCCCAATTCTTGATGAAATAATACTGGTACTCGACGCTTCCGACGACAAGATATCGTCCCCCTACTACAGCGGATCCCTTCTTGACCCCTAAACTTTCGTAGGCGTAACCCCGGACGGACTGGTCACCGCCGGTCCGGAACAGAACGGTTGACGGTACACCGTCTTTGCCATTCGACATGACCGCACCGAATTCACCCCGCAAAATTAGATCGCCTTTTTCACCGACAGGATGGAACCGAACCGCTTTCAGATAAGTCCGGACAAACGTCTTTTCCGTCAGGATCGGTTCCACGGCCGCACCGATCTGCGCTTCCAACGCGTATCCTTTCGTCGGCGCCAGCCGATTGTTCAAACGTCGGGTAATAAGACCGAACGTGACCGGCAACGCGTGACTTTTTTCATTGCCAAATCCGTCGATACGGTTGTTTTCGTTCAGGTATTCGACAGTGAAGTATTTTTCCAGACGGGGTGTTCCCCATGCCCTCCTGTAATTGGCGCTGGCCACTCGGGTATCCTCTCCCTCGATTTGCGAGCGATCGTACAACACGCCGAAACTGTTTCGAGTGCCGTCGGCTTCTGGCAGAAAATAGATGTCGGCTTTGGCCGTTCGCTTTTTCGTCTGCAAAACGAGGGCACTTTTCAGTTTGTAATCCTTGCCGAACAGATGAAGATCGTCGAATGAAAGGCTCACCCTTTTCCCCGTGTCTGTACTGTAACCGATACCGGCCGAGACGTGTTTTTTCTTGTTTTCTACCACTCTGACCGTAATGGGGACTTCTTCCAAGTCCGAATCCAGATCGGCTACGACTTCTACCGAACTGAAATAGCCGGTGTCCTGTATACGGGATTGCCAGTTCAGCAGGGCATTTTCACGGAAAGTACCGCCGACCTTGACTGGACGCTGCCGCATGATGACGTCTTCACCATATCGTTCAAGGCCCTCGATTCTGATGGGGCCGAACTTGACCGGATCGCCACTGTTGACCACGACTTTCAGGGTCACTTCATCCGTTTTGGGATTGACGATCGCTTCCGTGTCTTCCAGATCGGCCCGGGGATAACGTACCCGGGTCACCCGTTTTAACAACGCCACTTTGGCCGCTTCCCAGTCGGCCATTCTGAAAACCGAACCGACAGGCAGTTGCCAGTTTTTTTTCAGTTGGGCCACACTCGGTTTCAACGAGGGAGATTGGGTCGTGATCGCTCCTGTAAACTCGATGTCGACTGCCGCTACTCTGACCGGCTTGCCGGGGTCGACCCGGATCACGATTTGCCAGCTGTTGTTGTCCAGCTTGTGTCTCTCCATTTTGATAACCGGAGAATAGTACCCTTCCGTTTCAACCAGCCGCTGCACCTCGTCCGGGGTCTCGCGGTACAATCGCCTGAGCTGTGCACTGTCTATCTGGTCGTTGCCTTTCCAGCGGATCAATTCGAGATTTTCTTCCAGAATCTTCCGTATGGCCTCGGGCGCTTCGATGACGACCTGATACGCTACCGGCCTGGCGTACAATACAGACGAATACACCATGAATAAAAATAAAATCAGCGTTTTCAAACCGCAACGATACCCGGGCACGGCACGGCCTACCGTTTTTCCGGTTCCGATAGGATTCATTTCACGTTCTATCATGAGTAAACTGCCGAATTCGCCTGTTTTTGTTACGGATGTGTTAGCTGTATAGTAGAGACTATCACTGCTCAAAGCTCAAGTCGTTTAATCTATTTCAAGAGTCCGTTAAAAGCCCGACATTTTACCTGCATATGTGGAAAACACGTATTCCATTGATCCTTCCTGCAACACGGTCTTCATTTAACTCATCCTTTTCTTCAGGTTTCACAATATGAACGTTTCGTCGTGTTCCCCTTCATTTTCATCCGGCAAAAAGGCGCTTGTCCTGTTCAGTGGCGGGCAGGATTCGACAACTTGTCTTGCCTGGGCCTTGTCACATTACGCCGGTGTCGAAACCGTTGGGTTCGATTACGGACAAAGACACACCGTTGAACTGGCTGTCCGCCCGAACATTTTGGCAAACATTCGCCAGCTTTCTCCACTCTGGAACGAAAGGTTGGGTGAAGATCACCTCCTGGATTTGTCGCTGATCGGCCGGTTGTCGGAAACAGCCATGACTGCCGAGCTGGAAATACGGATGATGGAAAACGGTTTGCCGAACACGTTCGTTCCCGGCCGAAATCTGATGTTTTTGACAGTAGCTGCTGTGTTGGCTTACCGACGAGACTTGTCCGTTCTGGTCGGCGGAATGTGCGAGACGGATTTTTCGGGTTATCCGGATTGCCGTGACGATGCCATCAAGGCACTGCAAGTTGCCCTGAATATCGGTATGGATACACGGTTGAATTTGGTTACACCGTTGATGTGGAAAAACAAAAAAGAAACCTGGCAACTGGCTTTCGAGCTGGGCGGTCAACCTCTGGTCGATCTTATCGTTCGCGAAACCCACACGTGTTATATCGGCAGCCGTGATCGGTTGCATGAGTGGGGTTACGGTTGCGGGGAATGTCCGGCCTGCCTGTTGAGAAAAAAGGGGTATCTCGCTTATCAGGTTGAAAAAAACCGTGCCTAGGTCTGTGTTTTACCGGCCTTTATACGGTCCTTAAAAAAGCGCACGTAAAACGTGCGCTTTTCGTTTCTGCCGGGAAAACCGGCGCCGACAGCGGCCCAAGGTATCAGGACTTGCCGTCAGCCCAGTTCCAGTTGCGGATCTCCGGCATGTCTTCGCCATATTGATAAGCATAAGCCTTGTTTTCGAGCAACCGGTCACGTAAATACTGTTTCGTGTAAGCGGCTTTCGAGCCCAGGCTCGGCAAACGGTCGATGACGTCGCCGGCAAGATGGTAACGGTCCAGGTCGTTTAACGCCACCATATCGAACGGTGTCGTCGTCGTCCCTTCTTCCTTGTAACCCCGGACATGGAAATTCTTGTGATTCGTGCGTCGGTACGTCAACCGATGAATCAGCCAGGGATAGCCGTGGTAGGCGAAAATGACCGGTTTGTCCTTGGTAAACAAGACGTCAAATTCCTTGTCCGACAATCCGTTCGGATGTTCGCTTGGTTGCTGCAATGTCATCAAGTTCACGACATTGACGACCCGGATCTTGAGATCGGGAAAATGTTCTCTCAAAATCTTGACGGCAGCCAGCGTCTCGAGCGTCGGAACGTCGCCGCAACAGGCCATGACGACATCGGGCTCCACTCCCTTGTCGTTGCTGGCCCATTCCCAGATACCGATACCGGCCGAGCAATGCTTGATCGCCTCGTCCATGCTCAGATACTGTAGCGCGGGCTGTTTGCCGGCCACAATCACATTGATCCGGTGGCGACTGCGCAGGCAGTGGTCGGTTACGGATAACAGACAATTGGCGTCGGGCGGCAGATAAACGCGGGTCACATCGGCTTTCTTGTTCATGACCAGGTCGATGAATCCCGGATTCTGATGGCTCAAGCCATTGTGGTCTTGGCGCCAGACGTGGGAAGTCAACAAATAATTCAGCGAGGCAATGGGACGACGCCAGGGAATGTGCCGACAGACTTCCAGCCATTTCGCATGCTGGTTGAACATGGAATCGACGACGTGAATGAACGCTTCGTAACACGGAAAGAAACCGTGACGTCCGGTCAGCAGATAACCTTCCAGCCAGCCTTCGCACTGGTGTTCGGAAAGCATTTCCATCACCCGCCCTGTATGCGACACTTTGTCGTCCGTGGGCTTGATTTCATCCATTGACGTCCGTTCAGTGACGTCGAACACGGCATTCCAGCGATTGGAAGCTGTTTCGTCCGGACTGAACACCCGGAAGTTCTTCGCCTCATCATTCAACACAAAGATGTCCCGGATCATGTTGCCCTGGACACGCGTGCTTTCGGCGACCACGACACCGGGTGAAGGTACGTCCACGGCATATTTCCGGAAGTCCGGCATACGCAGTTCCCGCAGCAGGATACCTCCGTTGGCATGCGGATTGGCGCCCATTCGCCGGTCTCCTTTCGGAGCCAGTTCAGCCAATTCCGGCTTCAGCCGTCCGTTTTCGTCAAAGAGTTCATGCGGCTTGTAACTCAACAGCCACTGTTTGAGGATTTCCAGATGGGCCGGATTGGTCTTGACTTCGCTAACCGGAACCTGGTGGGCACGGAAAGTACCTTCGATTTGCTGACCGTCCACGACTTTGGGGCCTGTCCAGCCCTTGGGAGTGCGCATGACGATCATCGGCCACTGTGGCCGTTTGGTGAAACCGTTTTCCCTAGCATCCTTTTGAATCTGTTTGATTTTGGTGATCACGGTGTCCAGTGTAGCCGCCATCTTTTGATGCATGACGAGTGGATCGGAACCTTCTACGTAAAAAGGTTCGTAACCGTAACCGCGCATTAATTCATCCAGTTCTTGCGGTGGTATACGGCCCAGCACCGTCGGTCCGGCAATCTTGGCGTCGTTTAAATGAAGAATCGGCAAAACGGCACCGTCGTCGATTGGATTGATGAATTTGTTGGAATGCCAGCCGGTTGCCAGCGGACCGGTTTCCGCTTCACCGTCCCCGACAACACAGGTTACGATCAGATCGGGATTGTCGAATGCGGCACCAAACGCATGGGAAAGCGAATAACCCAATTCGCCTCCCTCGTTAATTGATCCCGGTGTTTCCGCCGCCGTATGACTGGGGATGCCACCCGGGAAAGAAAACTGGGTAAACAGTTTTTTCATCCCTTCTTCATCTTGCGAAATGTTGGGATAAAATTCGCTGTAAGTGCCTTCAAGATAGGTGTTAGCTACCAGAGCGGGGCCCCCGTGACCTGGTCCGGTGACGTAAATCATGTCCAGATCGTATTTCTTGATGACTCGGTTCATGTGGACATAGATGAAATTCAGACCCGGCGTCGTTCCCCAGTGTCCCAACAGACGAGGTTTGATGTCCTCCGGTGTCAAGGGTTCTTTCAGCAACGGATTGTTGTATAAATAAATCTGTCCGACGGACAGATAATTTGCCGCACTGAAGTAAGCGTTCATTTTTTGCAGCAAATCAACTGACAGCGGCTGAGCGTTCTGATCAAGCTTTTCCGCATTCATACCCATGTTCATTTCCTTTCTCTTCTTTTGAATTCAGCCTGCCAAAGACGACAAGATCCAAATTACAATGTTTAGGCAATGGTGAGTGAACGACTATCCGGACTGAAGTAAAAACGCCTGCCTTCGCTTCGGGCAGCATCATTTTCATTCAAACAGGAAACGACTGTCTTTGGCCAGCAAAGACAGGCTCATCAACAATATAACAGGAAATACACTTATTGGGCACTTTGCCAGTCCCACAGGGTAAAAAACTGCGATCCGTCAATTTTGGCGGCAAAAGTCGTTATTTTTTTGATTTTACCGGCCGTTTCCAATCATTTATCGTAGTTTGCCTGACTCGGGAAATCGTCAGCGAATGGGCCGGTGCGTCTCGTGTCAACGTCGTGCCGGCACCGATGGTGGCGCCGCTGCCGACTTTGACGGGTGCCACCAGTTCGCAATTGGTTCCGATGAAGACATCGTCTTCGATAACAGTTCGGTGTTTGTTGGCACCGTCGTAATTGCACGTAATCGCACCAGCACCAATGTTGACGCGGGTACCGACTGTCGAATCTCCGACATAAGCCAGGTGGTTGGCTTTACTCCCGGCGTCGATGCGGCTGTTTTTGATCTCGACGAAATTGCCGATGTGTACTTCTTCGCCCAGCTCGGCACCCGGACGCAAACGTGCGTAAGGACCGATCAGTGAACCGGCACCGACGGTTGCCCCGTCCAGATGGCAGAACGGCCGGATTTCGGCCCCTTTTCCAATGGAACAGTTTTTAACGACGCAATGGGGGCCCACGGAAACGTTGTCGTGCAAGAAAACATCACCTTCAAAAACACAGTTGACGTCGATAAAAACGTCGCGGCCACACGTTAATGTTCCGCGGACGTCAATACGTTCAGGATCGGCCAGACCGACTCCCTTGTCCAGCAGAGAAACGGCCAAGCTCCGCTGATAAATCCGTTCCAGTTCGGCCAATTGTTTTTTGCTGTTGACGCCCAGCGTTTCCCACACGTCATCGGGTTTAGCGGAGACGACTTCCACTTTTTCCGACACGGCCTTTTTGACGATGTCGGTTAAATAATATTCTCCCTGCGCATTGTCGTTGGTTAACGAAGTCAGCCAGCTTTTCAGGGAGGGCGTCGGTACCACCATGATGCCGGTATTGATTTCCCGGACGGCCAATTCATTTTCATTGCCGTCTTTTTGCTCGACGATCCGGACGATTTTTCCGTTTTCCCGGATAATCCGTCCGTAACCGGTCGGATCGGGCATGTCGACAGTCAAAATGCCGAGCCTGTCCGTACCGGCCGCTGCAACCAGACGAGACAGTGACGCGCTACCGGTCAAAGGCACATCCCCGTACAAGATCAGGGTTGGAACAGCGTCGTCCAGTTCGGGTAACGCCTGTATGACGGCATGACCGGTTCCCAGTTGCGGATCCTGTTTCACGAAAACCCGGTTCGGCGCTGCCATTGTCTGTGGCACCTGCTCGCCGCCGTGTCCGTAAACGACGACCAGCTTTTCCGGTGCGAGTCGCTCTGCCGTGGCCAGCACGTGCGACAGCAAGGGTTTTCCCGCCAGTACGTGAAGCACTTTGGGAAGGGAAGAATGCATACGCTTGCCCATACCGGCAGCCAGGATAACGATATTCATGAAAACGATCTGTAAAAAATAAAATCAACACCGGCAACCTGTCGGACACAGATTACCGAACCTCTTCAAACATCCCTTCACGACGGTTTTTCCGAACCTTGTTCCACTCGAAAACCCGGCCATTCATCAGCACGTAAACCCCTTGAGGCAACAGCTGAACTGCCCCGATGGCGAAACCGATGTTGAACAAGGCATCGGAATGGTCGAATTCGTAAGGGATCATGGCACCGGTCAGCACTACGGTCTTGTCAAGGGTTTCACGCCCTATAAGGGCAGCCGTTTCTCTCATGGTATCCGTTCCATGCACGATCACAATCCGGCCAGCCGCCGCTTTACGGCAGGCAGCCAGAATGTCCAGACGGTGCTGGTCTTGCATGGCCAACGAATCCATCAGACAGACCTGTTCGAAAGTGTAGGGAACTGAAACGCGCGCCCGCTTCAGGATGGCGGGAAGGTGACTTTCCCGAAAAACCAGTTCACCGGTCATTTCATCGTAATGCTTTTCAAAAGTACCGCCTGTCGCAATAATGTGCAGTGTCATATCAACCGTCAGAAACAACAAAAGTGAGGGTGGGCCATCGGATCAGTACGGTACCGCTTGTTCCAGCCCGGCGGACAGGGCAGTGAAGGGCCGTCATATTCCGGCAATCCCTGCCTCACTGGATAGACCGGTAAAACGTTTGAAAACGAACCGTCCGATTCCAGCCTTTTTTCCAGGCTGTACATGTAGCCGGGAAGCAAGACCTTACAGACGCGCTCGAACCATACGGTGTGTTCCTCGTCTTCACCCAATGCCTGAGCTAGTCCTTCCGGATCGAACCGGGCCAATGCCTCGATCAGTTCATCCGTCGTCGCACCGGGCAAATCCCCCCAACCCATCACCGGATTGAAGATATAGTCCGCTCCTGAGCCGTACCATCCTTCCCGCCAGGGTCGCTGGAACCAGTTGCGACATCCTGTAAACAGATGCCAGCGCCAGTGCAATCCCGATTCCTTAGGCCAGGAATGCAAATACAGACGCTGATAACCTGCACCGTGCAACTTCCTCACCATAGCCATCAGACGGGCATGCGGCGTGCGATCCGGCGCGGACAACCGGAAAAGAATAGGCTCGCCATCGGCATGCTGGACTTCGTCTGTTGAAAGATTCAAGTCGAGACATCGTTTTTCATTACCGAAACGGGCAGACACCCAACCGGTCAGCAAATTGACGGCAGTCAATACACCGTAACCACGGTAACGATGAAAAATAACAGTCCCTGGAGCAATCGGTTTCATAAGTGCATTATAAATCGGAATTTCTGTACATTGACACGATCGAAAAACTGTCTTGTCATCCATCGTTTTGAGAAAGAAAAGCCTCGATCATTTTCTGACGGGTTACCGGTGTTTCCAGACTGATCCTTCCGATCGAACCGTTACGGTAATCCTGCAGAAAGGAATGGGCCCCTTTTTCCACATCCGTTTCTCCCCCGCGTATTTTGAACCCCCGTTTCTTCGCGATGGCTTCCACGAGACCGATACCGTCCAGTCCTTCGATCGGTATCTGGTAGCGTGCCGACAAAAGGAAAGGATAACGCTCTAGCAACACATCGCCCAGAAAAGCGGCAACCTCTTCCTCAATTAAGGCATTCACGCCCACCGCATGGCTGGCAGCCAGCATGTAACCATCGCTGGCATAAACGATTTTCGGCCACAACAGGCCAGGGGTATCGGTCAACACCATGTTTTTGTTCAGATAAAGGCGTTGCTGGCTTTTGGTCACCGCCGGTTCGTCGCCGACCGCTGCAACCCGCCGTTTCAACAGCATATTCATCAGAGTCGATTTGCCGACGTTGGGAATCCCCATGATCATCATCCGGACGGGTTTTCCCGGTCCCGTACGATGGGGTACCAATTTTTGGCACAGGGCAGGAATTTTCGCGACTTCCGCCGGGTTTCGACAAGACAGGGCTACCGCGAAGACACCCGTTTGACGGGAGTAGAAATCAAGCCACTGTTTTGTTACCGCCGGGTCGGCCAGATCGCTTTTGTTCAGGATTTTCAAACACGGCCGCTGCCGGTGAAGTCGCAAGTCTTCCACCAAGGGATTGCTACTGGCGCCCGGGAGACGGGCGTCCAGCACTTCGATAACGAGATCGGTCGTTTCCATCGTTTCCGCCGCCTTTTTCCGGGCTGCGTTCATGTGGCCGGGAAACCACTGGATCGCCATATTCTGTCCTTTCAGTCCAGTCCGGCCAGCGCCTTGACATGCGCGACGGCACTGCCGGCCAACGCTTTCAGGTTGTATCCCCCTTCCGAAAAACTGACGATACGCCCCTGACAGTACTCGTCGGCTACGGCCATCACCTGCTTCGTCATCCAGGCGTAATCTTCTTCGACAAGATTCATTTCGCCGAGCGGATCGTCGCGGTGAGCATCAAATCCGGCAGAAATGAAGATCATTTCAGGCCGGTGACGATGCAATGCCGGCAACCATTTTTCCGTCACGACTGAACGGATGACGTCTCCTCCTGTCCCGGGTGGGACGGGAACATTGACCATATGCGCTCGCGCCCGCTCGTTACCCGAAAACGGATACAGGTATTGCTGGTAGAAACTGACCATCAGCGCACCGGGTTCATAAGAAAAAATGTCTTCCGTACCGTTGCCGTGATGGACGTCGAAATCGACGATGGCCACCCTGTTTAATTGATGAACCTTGAGAGCGCGCATGGCGGCAATAGCCAGATTGTTGAAAACGCAAAAACCCATCGCTTCGCCTACCGTCGAATGATGGCCGATAGGCCGCTCGATACAAAAAGCGTTGTCGATCTCTCCTGCTAAAACTGCATCGGTCGCCGCCACAGCGGCACCCGTCGTTCTTAACGCCGCTTTCCAGCTGTAATGGTTCAGAAACGTCTCGTCCAGTGCAAAATAGTCCCCCGGCTCAGGAACGTTGTTTTTAGCCTTCAAAATCATGTCTTGTGTGTGAACACGTCGGATATCCTGTTCTGTCGCTTCCGGCGAAAGACGATACTCCAGAAAACGATCCATGCCGTTTTCCCTGAAAGCGTCCATGATCACTTGCATGCGTTCGGGTCGCTCCGGATGATGTTCGCCCATTTCATGAAGCTGGCAAACCGGGTGATAATAAATAGCAGTCGTCATAATAAATCGTTTCGTTAAAACTTATTGTGCTTTGCAAACTCTTCAGAGGAGAACGCCTTCTTCCGGGAAAACCATCTGCACGACACAACCCGTCGTTTCTTAAAAGAGTCCCGGTAACACTTTTCCATGGCCGGCAACTTTCACTGCCCGGTACAATCTCCCTACCCTGGCTTGAAAACCCGTTCTCCAGGTTCTTTGGTACGTTACGCCGGTATGGAAAAGTGTCTCTTTCTCCCAAGCTCGGAAAAAGGAGTTTCCGGTGCAGTTCGGCAGCACTTGCTGCCTTTTTCTCCGTTTCCGGCCGTTTTCTTTTCCGGTACCGGTGAAACGGTTGTCGGCAAAGACGGTTTTTCACTCCCCAAGCCCAAACTGAACGAGAGCGACGGCTTGCCTGTATGAGCGTATTTCAGAAACGGGTCGCCTTGCGCGTCATCATGCCTGCACAACCCGGTCTTGGCAATCTTTTGCATAAGACAGCCGGACAAAACCGATAACCGCCTCGTAAAATCACCGTAAAGTCATTCCGTGTTCAACTGAAAAATTCACTGGCTGGCCTGTTTGAAAAATTTTCAGCCTCATGTTACCTGTCGTCCCTGTTTTTTCCTGACCGTGCTCCTTTTTCAACGGCAAACCCGTTGCCCTGTAGATAAAAAGTCGATTTTTCTCCGACAGAACCGACCGAAAAAAACCGTTGTCTTTCGAATACACGAGCCGGATCGCCCTCATTCATACAGTGTCGGTGAACGACTTCCCGACAGTGCAACTCGAAAACACTTCTCAAGGAGAAGCTAACCGGCGCCCGCTTTTCGCCACATGCCGGTTTTTTTGCACTTTTCCCTCGTATAAGCTCAATGGCCCTCTTTGTCGGAGATCAACCTCGCTTGGCCGGTTCTGTTACAAATTTGTCCTTTCAGCTCACCCGAATTTCGTAGGGTCATTCCGAAGCAATTGTTATACTTCGACAATACCTTCTCAGAAAAATTCTTGTCAAATTGAACCATGTTCCCTTTTCGTCCGATCAAAAGAACGATAGTTACCTTCCTGCCGGCACTTTTGTTCCCGTTTGTCGGAGCCGCCCAGCCCCAACCGGAGGCAAACAGTTCCCTCTTTCCGGTTTTCCAAATTCAAGCAGCCTCCGAGTCCGAACAAAACGGTGAAAATGACAGGGAATCCGTCTTTCGACAGGCAATAGATGAATTCATCGACGACTTTTCCACGAAACACCACGTCGATCCAACCCAATTACAGGCTATTTTCGACCGGGTCACCCTGAACCAGACGGCTATTCGCCTGATGACACCGTCAAAAGGCAAGCAAAACAAAAACTGGCAAACCTATCGCCGACAAATGATCGAACCGGTCAGGATTGCCGCCGGAGTCCGCTTCTGGAACCGGTACGAAGCCTCGCTGAAAAAAGCGGAGAATCAATATGGCGTCCCTGCTGACATTATCGTCGGCATTTTGGGGATGGAATCCGTTTACGGCAAAGACACCGGGAATTTCCGCACCGTCGATACGCTCGCGACTTTGGCGTTTAACTATCCGGAAACGCGCAATCAGTCCGAACGTAAAGCCTTTTTTCGTCATGAACTGGAAGCATTGCTGTTGTTGGCACAGGAGACCGGTACCGATCCCTTGAATGTTTACGGCTCATATGCCGGAGCTATCGGTTTTCCGCAGTTCATGCCCGGCAGTATTCGCGCGTATGCCGTCGATTTTGATGAGGATGGCCGCATTGATCTGGAAAACTCTGCTGTCGACGCCATTGGCAGTATCGCCCGTTTTCTCCATCAGCATGGTTGGCGACGGGGAGAACCCATCCTGTTTCCAGCCAGACAGTTGGCAGGTTGTTCCCTCCCCGATGAACTCTTCAAGTCAGGGCTAAACGCGAAATATACCGTCAAACAACTTAACGAGCAATGTATTGCCACGGACACAGATGTGCCGGTTCATCTCCGGTTCGGTCTGATCGATCTGCCCAATGGAACAGCCCCGCCGGAATACTTTATCGGAACCGGTAATTTTTTCGCGATTACGCGCTACAACAGAAGTTATTTTTACGCCGTATCGGTCGTGCTGCTCGGGCAGGCTGTCCAAGAGGAAAAAAATGTCAGTAAAACGACCATTCCGTAACCGATACATAAAAAGTGAAGTTTTTATTACTATTTACTTATTTTGAGTTTATTTTATTGTATGTATAATTGTTAAACTACTCAGGTCGGTATACATCTCAACCTGACACATAAGGCGCAAACGCGGTTGAAGCTGTCGAAACGGTGAAAAGTCTTGCCACGTTAAAGAATGGTAATGGGCACAAGCCAGATTACAATACCATGTAGCATGCCTTCGATATATTATCCTGAGTGATATTCACTCATAAAATTATTCTTGCCGATCGTTTGTGGAAAAAGCGGTTTTCTGCAATGGACGAAGGCAGGTCAATTTTAATAAACAGGATCCTTGAAAATGACGAACAAAGCCCCAACCCCGGCAATTCCACCCGAAGAAGACAGACTGGAAGATCGGGTTTACGACCCGAATCGCCTTCTGGACACGTTAATTCAGCATTTGAATCTCAAAAACGATGCGGCCTTGTCCCGTGCGCTGGAAGTTGCTCCACCCGTCATCAGCAAAATCCGGCATCACCGTCTTCCGGTAGGGGCTTCACTACTGATCCGGATGCATGAAGTCAGCGATCTCAGCATTAAGGAACTGCGTCGTCTGATGGGCGACCGTCGCGCGAAATTCCGCATCAGTGACAAGCAGTTCAAGCCCAAAAAATCATCGGAATTCTCTGAATAAGCCGAATTTATGCCCGTGTTTCCACACGGCACCCGTTATCCGGGCCCGGAATCAGGTGATTCCGGGCCTCTCTTTTACAGAACGTTCACTGTT
>DBGFLV010000047.1:0-2043 GCA_048528425.1 Oxalobacter sp.
CATAGCCGCAAACGACGGCGATCTTGCCGGCGATCATGACGTCAGTAGCACGCTTGATTCCGTCGACTAGCGATTCACGACAGCCATACAAATTGTCGAATTTGGATTTGGTCACCGAATCGTTCACATTAATGGCGGGAAACTTCAGCTTGCCTTCCTGATGCATCTGATACAGCCGGTGAACCCCGGTTGTCGTTTCTTCCGTAACGCCCTTGATTTCACGGATCCGTCTGGAATACCAGTGTGGATCGGTTTTCAGATGTCGACGGATGGCATTGAAGAGACTGACTTCTTCTTCGGAAGAAGGATTGTCCAGTACGGCTATATCCTGTTCGGCACGATTACCCAGATGAAGCAACAACGTCGCGTCACCGCCGTCGTCCAGAATCATGTTGGAAAAACCGCCGTCGGGCCATTCGAAAATACGGTGAGTAAATTCCCAGTAATCGTCCAGCGATTCTCCCTTGAACGCGAACACCGGCGTTCCGTTGGCTGCAATGGCGGCAGCGGCGTGATCCTGTGTCGAATAGATATTGCACGATGCCCAGCGCACCTGCGCACCCAGCGCTTCAAGCGTCTGGATCAAAACAGCTGTCTGAATGGTCATGTGTAACGACCCGCTGATACGCGCTCCTTTCAGAGGCTGGCCAGATGCGTATTCCTCACGAATGGCCATCAGACCCGGCATTTCGGTCTCGGCAATACGGATTTCCTTGTTGCCCCACGCGGTCAAGCCGGGATCGGCGATGTAAAAGTCCTGTTCTGATTTGGATACAGCGTTCATCACGCTCTCCTTTCTTGAAATGAATCGAAAAAAGTAACGTGAGCGCCGTTTTGATCAAAATCCGAGCCTGGCAAAAAAGCATTCATCTTCCGTATGGATCAGAAATACCCTTCGTTTTGTTGCAACGCTCCTCGGACGTGCGGCAATATTACCTGAAATCGGAAGAATTGTTAAATTTCCCGAACGGTAGCCCCGTTCGGCAGACAAACGGCTCGCTGACAGCTTCAGTCACCCAAGGTCATCCCAACGTTCAAACCGTTCTCTTTTGCCCATTGCACCGCGTTCATTTTCTGTCCGGTTTCCACCTGTACAGAGAACACGTGAATTTCTCCTCCCTGACCACTCACGGTAAGGCACCCGTCATCCAACGCCACTACCGATCCGGTCTTTCCCCTGACTTCATCAAAAGCATGATGAACCGTTTTATCCGCTTTTAAAATCGTGATTTTCTTTCCGTGAAACAGCGTCCACGCCCCCGGTTTGGGATGGCATCCTCTTATCAGGTTGTAAATCAGACGGACGTGACTGTGCCAGTTGATTTTGGCTTCGGCCGACCGTAACCAGCCTTCGTAATGGGCAGCACCGGAATCCTGGGGTTGCAGCCGGGCTGTGCCACTCGTGATTTTATCAGCCGCTTCCAGCAGGGCCTCGACACCCAGCGGAAACAGACGTTCATAATATAGAGAACCAGCTGTATCGTCTTCATGGATCACAACGCTTTTTTGAACAATAACGGGGCCTTCATCCATCCCGTCTGTCGGGCGGAAGACCGTCACGCCCGTTTGCTGTTCTCCACAGACAATCGCCCAGTTAACGGCACTCGGTCCCCGGTATTTCGGAAGCAGCGAAGGATGAAATTGAATGGTGCCCCAGCGTGGCAGCGTAGCGAACTCCTGCGGCACGAACTGTAAAACATACGCCATGACCGCGATGTCGGCTTCCAGGCGGTTCAAGGTGGAAAGCGCATCGTCCGACCCCAAGTGGGCGAACTGAAACAACGCCACGTTTTTTTCTTCGGCAAAGCGTCTTAACACATCCGGTTTGGCGCCCTCTTTTTCAGGTGCGACAAATACACCCGCGATATCGTCTCCACGAGCGAGAAAGGCTTCAAGCACCGCTTTTCCAAAACTTCTCTGTCCAATGATGACCACACGCATGAAAAAACCTCTGGCTTAAAAAAAAGATGGGTGGACAAGCCACCCATCCTGCAAAAGTTTAATGAATTGCTTCATTAAAACAATCGGCTCTCACCCCTTATT
>DBGFLV010000048.1:0-2094 GCA_048528425.1 Oxalobacter sp.
TCTCGGCCGCCTTCTTCCCACGAGCGCAATCCGACAATCAGCGCTTTGGAGGCGTCGAACTTTGCGGGAAGCCATTTCATGATTGTTTCGTCGCCCAGTCCGAGACAGGCCGTCAGCGCCATTGCGTGGTATCCCGGATAAGCGTCGTACGGCAAATTGATGTCGGGATGGGCGTCGATCCAGACGATCGCTACCTCTTCAGGATACCGGGCTGCCAAATAGGTAAACGGTACCACACTGACCGAACACTCGCCGCCCAGCGTGACGATCCGGTCAGGCCTGTTTTCCTCCAGTATCGCCAGTGCACGCCGGGTTTGGCGAACAATCACGTCCAGTGCACTGACTCCCCGCTCCGTTTTCCGGTCGTGAATGTCCAGCGACACCGGAACTTCCACTGTTTTCTGTCCATTCGCCGGAACAAGAAAGTTGAGCAAGTGTGCTCCCAAATAATAGCCTCGGGAAGCGTCGTCTTTGGGAATGTCCGGCATCCAGTGATCCACTATCCCTCCCTGCCATTGGGGATAGACAAGACGAAGCGTTGACGTCGCGTTTTCCATTGCTCACACTCCTTTCCGGCCATCGGTTCATTGTGCCAAAAAATACGTTTTCCCGGATTCGCTTTCGGCAGCACGTTTCAAAACCCGGCTCGGGCAAGAGCCAACCTTTTCCGGACTTCGGGAGGACACCTTCAACAACCTGTACCATTTTCCAAAAAAGCAGGCTTTCTTCTTGTACCGGGTTGTTCCGATTCCCGCCCGTCATCCAGACTGCTGGCCTTTCTCAACACGCGTCAAACACGACCGGCACCAGACACGCTCTGTAAAACGGCAAGCCAGTCAGACCAAGCGATCACACCGCGGTTTTCGGAAAAGACGACTTTCTTTCATGGGTCAACGCCGTTCCCAACATCAGACGCTCCAGGGGCAACTGTATTTTGTTGACGCTCTCCCGAAACCGGACGTCCGACGTGCCCTTCTATGTGATGGCGTGCCTCCAACGTTCGATGCCGGTCACGACCGGCCTCATTTCAGCAAGGCATTCATAAATCAATGCAAATTCTTGCGGGGAGAATAGTGATCCGATTGCTGGATTTCATGGGAAGCATTACGGCGGCGATCCGGCGTCCCACGGGGCTTGGAACGGCGCTCAGCTACCCGCCTTTCACGGAACTCGTTTAATTCCTGACTGGCTTTTTCATAAGGGTTTTTTGATTTGTCCATTTTGGTTTCCTGTCCGGCAAAGATTGAAAGCGACCTCGGAATTGCTACAAGGAAAAAATACTGTCCTTGCGGTTTCCTCTGGTCAACATAGTAACGTTGCCGACTCCGGGCGCCGTTGATCTTTCTCAAAAACAGAGCCGTTTTGTTGCCGCCCGTCAAAATCTATAACTCGATCGGATCGACGTTCCAGATGTTTTCGGCATATTCCGAAATAGCCCGATCCGATGAAAAATAACCGATTCCCGCCACGTTGGCGATGGCTTTTACATCCCACCGGACGACCTGTCGGTAAAGTGTATCGACCTGTTTTTGGGTGGCGACGTAGCTTTCATAATCAGCCAGCACCAAATAACGGTCTCCGTAATTGATTAACGAATCGTAAACAGCCCTGAAGCGTCCCGGCTCATCCGGTGAGAAGAAGCCGTCCCGAATCTGATCCAATGCCTGTTTCAATTCAGGAATCCGTTCATAGTATTCGCGCGGCTGGTAATTGTTGTTCTTGATCTCCGCTACCTGCTCGGCGGTATTGCCGAAAATGAAAATGTTGTCGGAACCGACCCGTTCCATGATTTCGATGTTGGCGCCGTCTAACGTACCGATCGTCAGTGCCCCGTTGGCCGCCAGCTTCATGTTGCCGGTGCCTGACGCTTCCGTGCCCGCCATTGATATCTGCTCGGACAAATCCGCTGCCGGAATAATCATTTCCGCCAGACTGACCCCGTAATTCGGAATGAAAACGACTTTCAACTTGTTGCCGACATCCTTGTCGTTGTTGACTTTGACGGCCACGTCATTGATCAGCTTGATGATGTCTTTGGCCATCTGGTAAGCGGAGGCGGCTTTTCCGGCGAAAATGACCGAACGAGGCACCCAG
>DBGFLV010000049.1:0-1844 GCA_048528425.1 Oxalobacter sp.
AATTTGTGCAGGTAGGTTCCCGCGTCAGTAGCCGGGCCGTAAACGCTTTTGACGGCTTCATAAAGCTGTTGCCGGTTGACCGGCAGCACGAAAACCAGATTCGGTACGTCGAAATAATGCCGGATGCGTTCGAGATAGCGAATGGTGAACGGGGGCCGGCAACGGTCGAGTTCGTCGATGACGATGACGACGGGCTTGTTGCGGGAAGCGACAATTCGGGCAAGCGTCGTTCTAAAGTGCGAAAAGAGTGCTTTTTCCGTACTGTAAGCTTTCAATCGCGATGTCAGCCAGTTTTCCGTCGCGTCACTGGCCAGGTGATAGGGCGTTTTTCCCTGGGGAGGGTCTTGCGCTGCCTGTTTCAACCCGGGCGGAACAGCGCCGGTCGCGCCCGCAGAGGTCATGCGTTTGACGGTGGGAACCATCGCGTTCATCAGCCGTGCTGCTTCGCCCCGTATGGCGTCGCCCGTACCTTGGTCGTCGTCCAGCAACAGGGCCAGTTCGGCCGCCAGGATGAAAAACGGGTCTTCCTCGTCGTTTTCGGCGAAAGCGTCAATGTAGATGACGGGATGACCTTCCCGATGCAGTTGTGCCGCCCAGTTTTTCGCGAACCACGTCTTTCCGCCGCCCCAGGCAGCGTCAATGGCGATGACGGTTCCCTTTTTCAACCGGTTGATGTAATCCGTCAGTTTGTTGGCCAATTGCGTGCGTTCCAGCAGATCGCCACTGAAGGGACGACCGATTTCATCCAGCAGCGGGCTGACAGACGGTTTGTTTTCAAGAGCGACTCGATTCATGGACATGGTGTTCTCTCTTCGGGCGTGGCAACAGAAAAAGGGTACCGGTTTCGGTGCGCAGGAACAACTGTAACGCAAAAGTGTGTCAAGTGCATGTTCTGCCGCTATTTGGCTTGTTAGAAGCGATGCGGCCGGATGGAAAGGGGAAAACGGAACACGCAATAACGGCGGGATGCGACGGTAGCCGGTGGCGGTCGGGTCATTCGGCTTTTTCTGTCCGGCACGGCTTTTCGCTGTCCGCTTTCGCCGTCTGATTGTACAATGGCGCCTTTTCAATTCGACGGGAAAGGGAGGAAGTATGCGTGAAACCGGCCAGCTGGGAGATACGTTCGTGTCGAAACAGGTGCTTGAGGCCATCGGTATTGCCGTGCCTGAAGAGGCACTGGGCTTTTACACGGACGGTCAGACGTTGTGTATCGAAGTGATGGAAACAGGTGACGGAGCGGGGCCTTTGATGATTCAGGTCGACACGCTTTGCGTGCCGCTGACCGAGGAACAGGTCAGCCGGTTGAAACAAGCGGGGTGTTACAGCTATGAAGGGTTCCGGCTCGGCCAGTAAAAAAGGGACGGGAACGTCAAGCGTACGCCGCGGCGGTTGAAGACGTGTCCGGTCGGTGTCCTGCCGCTTTTTCGCCCATGTTCCCCGATAGGCCGGAGAATGCACGGTCGCAACCGGTTCGGTGCGGCTGTTATCGGCCACGTTTCCCGTTTTGCCGCTTTTTCGCGCTTTGGTGAAACGTTTTTAAAGAAGAAACCGGAAAGCAGAGAAGCGGAACAATCCGCCGCAAAACCGGGCCAGCAGATCGGTTGCGATCGTACGACTGCCGGACTGAAAAGAAAGCGAACCCGTAAAAAAAGCCCCGTCAGTAGCGGGGCTTTCAGTGAGTAAGAGTCAGTCAGTAATCATCCTGAAACCTGGATCGGACCCGGAAACGCTCCCGTTTCCTGACCCGGCAATCTACCCGTTCAGTTTCATTGTGCTCATCATAACCGGTTTCATTCTTCGATGAAAGCATCAAAATAATGATATTTTGTTCTGTTTTTTTGAAG
>DBGFLV010000050.1:0-2265 GCA_048528425.1 Oxalobacter sp.
GATAATAGTTCCGGATGGGAGGTTGCATGATGTGTACGATCATCTCGCCGAGATCGACCAGTACCCATTCGCCGGTATCCTCGCCTTCGATACTGATGACGTTGCCGCCTGCTTCCCTGACCTTGTCTCTGACGGAGGCCGCCAGTGCTTTCGTCTGGCGATTGGATTGGCCCGAAGCAATGACAATGCGTTCGAAGAGACTGGTCAGTTTGGTCGTGTCAAAAAGTACGATGTCCTGAGCCTTGACGTCTTCCAGCGCGTCGATAACAAGAGCTTGTAATTTTTCGATGTTCATTGAATTCAGTTTTTGTACAAATTGTTTTCTTTAATGTAAGCCAGCACCGAAGCGGGCACCAGCGACGTTGGACTCTGTCCGTCTTGCAGGGCGGCGCGAATTTCGGTAGCGGATACGTTGATTTGCAAATCGGTAGTCAGGTAAGTTAGACCAGCCGGTGATGAAATGATTTTCCCGGGTTCGGCAAAACGGCGCGAGAATTCGTCAGCAATGGCTTTGGGAATCAGGGTCAGCGAATTGGAAAAACCGGGCCGGGCCGAGACGGCGATGTGAGTCAACTCGAACAGTTGTCGCCAGTTATGCCAGGTATCCAGCCGAAGAAGCTGATCAGCTCCCATCAGAAAAACGAGCGAAACGTCATTGCCGGCCTCTTCCCGGATGGAACGCAAGGTATCAATCGTGTAGGTGGCACCGGGCCGCTCGATTTCTTGAGTGTCGATCGTAATGGAAAATCCGAGCGAACCGAACGCCTTGTAAAGCATGTCGATGCGTTGCTGCGGAGTGGCTTTCAGCAACGGTTTTTGCCAGGGATTCCCGGCCGGAATCAGACGCAGTTCATCCGTTTTGAACAAACGACAGAAATATTTTCCAAGCTCGACGTGGCCGACATGTACCGGATCGAAACTGCCTCCCAAAAGAATAATGCATCGCTTTGTCAAATCGGCTCCGTTTAAGCTTAGACCGTTGTCCGGTAGTCCCGTTAACAGACTGACCGGACGCAGATTGAACCAGTGTAGCTACGTTTTTCTGATCATGAGGTCGTTTTTTGATAATGCCTCAAAGCCCGCCATCCAATGTCGTGTCGGTATTGTACGCCCTGAAAAGAGATGGACTCAACGGTTTCATAGGCCGTTTTCTGGGCCATGCGCATGGTGTCGGCCAGTCCGACGACGCACAAGACGCGACCACCGGAAGTCAGCAGTTTTCCTTCGCCGTCCAAACGGGTGCCGGCATGAAACACGATGCAGTTTTCGGATTCTTTCGGAATACCGGTAATGGCGTCCCCTTTTTGCGGGTTATCCGGATAACCTGCCGATGCGAGTACCACGCCCAGTGCGATGCGTCTGTCCCATTCCAGTTCAATGGTGTCCAGCGTCCCGTTGACGGCATGTTCCAGTACCCAGGCCAGGTCGCTTTTCAGTCTGGACAAGATGGGTTGCGTTTCCGGATCGCCCATACGGCAATTGAATTCCAGGGTTTTGGGGTTGCCTTCGCTGTCAATCATCAGACCGGCATAAAGAAAGCCGCTAAACGGAATCCCTTCTTTGCGCATGCCCGTTACGGTCGGCACGATAATTTCCCTGAGGATACGGGCATGCAGGGCCGGTGTTACCACAGGCGCCGGGGAAAAGGCGCCCATGCCTCCGGTATTGGGGCCTTCGTCCCCGTCTTTTAACCGCTTGTGATCCTGACTGGTTGCCAGTGGCAGAATGTTTTTACCGTCGACCAAAACGATGAAGCTGGCTTCTTCGCCTTCCAGAAATTCCTCGATAACCACGCGGGCACCCGCCTCGCCCAGTTTGTTGGTGGAGAGCATCATGTCAACAGCGTCATGCGCTTCCTGCACCTGTCGGGCGACGACGACTCCTTTGCCCGCTGCCAATCCATCTGCCTTGACCACAATAGGAGCGCCCTGTTCCTCGACGTAACGGTGGGCCTCATGCAGATCGGTAAATGTCCGGTATCGCGCTGTCGGGATGCCGTGGCGTTCCATAAAAGCCTTGGCGAAGTCTTTGGAGCTTTCCAGTTGTGCCGCTTCCTTTGTCGGCCCGAATATTTTCAGGTTTCGAGCGCGGAAAGTATTGACGATTCCGGCAGCGAGAGGCGCTTCAGGGCCGACGACGGTCAGTGAAACAGCGTTGGCGACAGCGAAATCAGCCAGTTCGTCCGGTGCAGAAAGGGTGACGTTTTCCAAACGCGAGTCCAGTGCGGTACCCCCGTTGCCGGGTGCGACATAGACCTTCTGTACC
>DBGFLV010000051.1:0-1731 GCA_048528425.1 Oxalobacter sp.
CGCGCTAACAAGCCGTCGGCTCGGCGAGTACCGTCTCGGCCTGGTCATTGCCGAAGGCAAATACCATCAGGTAAAACGCATGATAGCGGCAGCAGGTAACCACGTTGAAAAACTCCACCGCGTGGCGATAGGTGGCCTGACTCTGGCGGATGACCTCGCACCGGGTCAATGGCGGCATCTCGATGGGAAAGACCTAAAACAACTGGACATCCTGCCCGAAGGGTGATTTCTCTGCCGTAACAGGGAACGCAGACGCTCATTTTTTGCGCGGAACGTAAAGGTCGGTCACGGTTCCCAGCCCGATTTCGGCGGCAAACAGGATGGTCTCCGACAACGAAGGATGGGGATGGATCGTCAGCGCGATGTCGTCCAGATCAGCTCCCATCTCCAGCGCCAGAGTCGTTTCAGACAACAATTCGCCGGCATCCGTTCCGGTTATGGCGGCTCCCAGAAGACGGTGATCTTTCCTGTCCCAGATCAGTTTGGTCAGCCCGTCTCTGCGTCCCAGAGTCAGTGCACGTCCCGATGCGTTCCAGGGGAAAACCGATTTTTCAATCGCGATCCCTCTTTTCCGGGCTTCCCCTTCGGTCATCCCCATCCAAGCCACTTCGGGATCCGTGTAAGCAACCGAGGGAACGGTCGTGGCGTCGTATTCCGTTTTCAATCCCGAAATCGCTTCTGAGGCGACCTTGCCTTCATAACTGGCTTTATGCGCCAGCATCGGTTCACCACAGATGTCACCGATAGCATAGATATGCGGTACATTGGTTTGCTGACGCCGGTTGACTGGAATAAAACCGTGTTCATCGACGAAAACTCCGGCTTTGTCCGCGCCGACCGAATGGCCGTTGGGACGACGCCCGACAGCGACCAGGACCAGATCGAAAAGCTGCGGTTCTTTCGGCGCACCGGCTCCCTCGAAAGTCGCCAGCAGTTTTTTGCCGTTTTCTTCCAGTGCGCTAACGCGAGTACGGGTATAAACGGCGTCGTAGCGTTTGCTGATCCGATCCACAAGCGGCAACACCACGTCCCGATCGGCTGCCGGGATGAGACCGTCTGAAAATTCGGCGATCGTTATTCCAGCACCCAATGCCTCGTAGACGCAAGCCATTTCCAACCCAATAATGCCGCCTCCGATGACCAGCATTTTCTCCGGGATCTTTTTCAACTGAAGCGCGCCGGTCGAATCGACCAGTGCAGGATGACCGTAGGGAAAACCGGGTAACGTCGCCGCAGACGAACCGGCAGCGATTACGGCGTTTTTGAAACGGATACGCCGTTTTTCCCCGGCTCCGGACACATCCATCATATTGGGTGACACAAACTGCCCAATTCCCTGTACCACTTCGATCTTCCGGAGACGAGCAAGTGCAGCCAAGCCTCCTGTCAGCTTGTCCACGACCCCCTGTTTCCACTGATTCAGTTGCAACAAGTCAATCGAAGGTTGACCGAAACGGATGCCGCGCTCTTGCATTTCTTCGGCCTCCGTGATGACTTTGGCCGCATGCAAGAGAGCTTTCGACGGAATACAGCCGACGTTAAGACAAACACCGCCCAAAACAGAGTAGCGTTCCACCAGTACGACTTTTTGACCTAGGTCGGCACCGCGGAAGGCTGCCGTATAGCCGCCCGGCCCCGCCCCCAGAACGACGGTATCGCATTCAATGACATTGACGTCCTCGCATAGAGGCATGCCCCGTTTTTGTGCATCGCTTCTTTCATCGGAAGCAT
>DBGFLV010000052.1:0-3989 GCA_048528425.1 Oxalobacter sp.
CGGGCCTTGAAAAAGTCGCGACTTTGGAACCCGGCACGAAAGGGCTGGTGGCGGCGCGGGGCCAATTGCACACCTTTTACGGGCCGGGCAACGGAAACGTGACCCACGCGGATTCCCGGTTCCAGGCCCACCTTTTAACATGCGAGGATGGCAGTCTGAACACCGTGACCGATATCCACTACGCGGACGTCTTCAACGGTTTTCTTTACGTGTCCGCGCAACATGGTATCTATACCCGGCACCACTACCTGAACAACCGGAATATCACGCAGGTGACCGATCCCCATTGCCCGCATACCCGGCCCGTCATGAAAGCCGCATCGAAAATGTTCTCCATTTCCCCGGACGGCGAAACCGTCCGGTTTTCCAAAACCGGCGATCCGACTGACTGGACGACAACAGAAGATGCGGGCTTTTTGCCGACGGGATTGAATTCCCGGGGCGGCCGGGAAGCGAAAGCGCTGGGCATGTATCAAAACAGACTGGTCGTTCTCTCCCGCGACGGGGCACAGGTCTGGTCTGTTGACCCGGATCCGGCCGCGATGAGTCTGGACGAAAACGTGGAAAACGTCGGCACGTCGTTTCCGCAGTCGCTGGCCACCGTATCGGGCGACCTGTACTTTTTATCCGATTATGGGTTCCGGTCGATCACCACGACCCAATTGATTGCCAAACTCTCTGACGTGGATATCGGCTCACCCATTGACGATATTGTCCGGCCCGCCGTCCGCACTCGTCCGGCCGACCCCCGGGCCGTCTATTTCTACGGCACCGGCAAATACCTGTGTGCCATCGGGCGGCAAGTCTTCGTCTATTCCGTGTCGAGAACGGCCAAGATCGCCGCCTGGAGCCGGTATGAATTGCCGGTGTCGGTCGAGGCGTGGGCAGAACTGGAAGGAGAACTGTATCTGCGTAGCGGAGACAGTGTTTACCGGCTTGACGAAGACGGTTACACCGACGACGGGCAAAAGTATGAAGTCGTGCTGCAACTGCCTTACATGAACTTCAAGGCCCCGGGGGTATTGAAACACATCTATGGACTGGACATTGCCATGGACGGCGAATGCCTGATTTCCGTCGGGTTCGACGCCCGTTATACCGATTATTTCACCGACGAAGTACGGGTGATCGGCAATACCTACGGAGGCGGCCTGATCCCGTTGGAAGTGACGGGAACTGAATTTTCCTTCCGTTTCCGCAATGTTACCGACCAGCCGTTCCAGCTGAATGCCCTGACGGTCTACTACGACCCGCTGGGGGTGATATGAAGTCACATTTTTATCTGTCAGAAGACGAACTCTTAAACGACTGGAACCGGATTGAACCGCTTCTGGAACCGGTCGTCCGCCGGGCCTGCCACGGAGAATACGATATGGCAGACCTGAAGAAACTGGCGCTTTCCAAAAACCTTGTCATCGGGACGTTTTCTGACGATGACGGCACGCCGCTTCTGGCGTTTGCTTTCGAATTCCGCTACTACCCGAAAAAAACGGCCGTCAACATTTTGGCGCTGGGCGGTCGTCGCATGGATGAGGTTTTCAGCACCTTTCTGGGACAGTTCAAGGCGTGGGCGGCCGGGGCCGGCGCGGATTTTCTGGAAGCGTCGTGTTCACCCGCAATGACAAGAATGCTTTCCCGGTATGGCTATCAGGAGACGTACCGGCAATTACGATTGGAGTTGAAAGAGGAGAAGAAATGATTTTTTCCAAGCACAGTGGCTACACGTTCGACGGCAGGCGGTTGTGCCACAAAGGCGGCAGCAGTGGTACCCAAGAAATGCGTCAGATGGAAGAAGACCGGCAAAAACGGGTACAGGCCGCCGTCGATACGATCAATGACATTTTCGATCCCCAGCCCTATGCCCGGGGAGTGAATGCCGCGACGACATTTGACCCGACCCGGACATATTACAACGCGGATGGCAGTCCGTTGCAACCGTCGGCCGAGACGTTAAGTTTAAGCCCGGGGTCGAAAGGCGCCACGACAACCCCGACCCCAACCCCAACAAAAAACGTGTACTGGCAAAGGGGGGATTATGCCAACTCCCGCGGCCGTCAGCATTCGCCCGTCGAAGATGTCTTTTACCGGCTGAAATACGGCTCGGCACTGGATGCACTGGCCAACGGACAGCTTTATACCGGCGTTGAAACCGTCACCCCGCAAAACCCGCGAGAAAAACTTTACGACGAGCAAAAGCAGGCCGTCTACGACATCAACGCCAAGGCGGTGGGCGACCAGTACGAAGACGCAGAACGAACAAACCGTTTCGGGCTGGCCCGTAACGGGCTACTTGGCGGATCGACTGATGTCGATTCCAACGCCCGGCTGCAGGAACGGACAAACAAAGGACTGGTTCAGGCGCAGGCGCTGGGCGAACAGGAGGCCGGGAAACTGCGAACGGCCGACGAACAGAGCAAGGCCAGCCTGATCGCCATGGCACAGTCCGGGATCGACACCGGTACGGCGCAACAGATGGCCGCGCAACAACTGGCGTCCAATGCCCAAACGGCGCTGGGGGCGCGGGCGGGTTCCACGCTCGATAACCTGTTTTCGAATATGGGACAGGCCTATCTGAGCAACAAACTGGGGCAGGCCGTCCAGAACGGATACAACCTGTACGGCAATCAGTACGGCCACAGTTTGAACACCAACAAGCAGTATCAGGGGTCACAGTACTAAGGAGACATCATGTTTGGATTAGACGATCTGGCCATTGCCGGTCTCATCGCTTCCATCGCCGGGGCCGGGATTTCGTATCAGTCCAGCGCAAACGCCGCCCAGAAAGCGCAGGAAGCGAGTGTGAATGCCATGCTCCGGCAACAAGCCTTGCAGCGGCAGGCCGAACAAACCGCCATAGATACGGCGCAGGGCTACCGGCCCGAAAACCGGCAGGAACAACAGCAGGCAATCCAGAACCGGCTGGAGCAGGAATACGCCGCTCCGGCACTGGACGCGCAAACGATCAACGCCCGGGCCGCGACCACACAGGGGGATGTGTCGGGCGACTATCAGGCGGCAAAAGCCGCGTCTGACGCCAACATCGAATCGCTTGCGCAAAACTTTTCCCGCATGCTGGCCCGCACCGGGGCGGCCAATCAATTACGCCAGCACGAGGCCTACGGGATGGCCGATGCGGCCTCCCGCATTGGCTTGTTGCAAAACTTTTCGCAGGGTCAGGACAAAGTTGACCGAATGGCGATACAGGATGCGGCTAATTCCGGATCGACCGGCAATTTTCTGGGCAATGTGCTGACGTCGCTGGGGACGGCCGGGATGATGTATGGTGGTAACGCCGCCGGGAGTGCCCTGCCGACGACGGGCAAGCCGACCTATGGCGGCTATATCGGACAAATGCGAAGGGGATTGTTATGAGCGACTTTTTAAATGGGGTCGGGGCCGGACTGACCGGAAACGGCCTTTCCCGGGCAGCCCAGAACGTGGCGCTAGCGCCGTATCTGGCTGCGATCAAGCAAAGACAGGCCATGACGGATGCGGCACTGGCGGATATGCGCGGAGCGCGGGCCGCACTGGAACGGGGAAAACTGGATGTCTTTAACGGTGTCCTGAATGGCACGATTGATCCGACACGAGGCACACAGGCGAATTATGCAATTAGCGGAAATGCGCCATACGGCCGGGGCAATGTTGCCGGCACGGCCCTGAATTACCAGACGGGTGAAATGCCGGTCGGTAATCCGGCGGCTTATCAAGCGTACCTTGCCGAAGCCGCAGCACAACAGAGGAGGTTGCAAGCCCTTGCCGAAAGTGCGAAGGCTTCTGCTGCAAATTCCTACGCCAGCGCCGGGCGACACCGGGCGGAAACCGGACTTGTTCCGTACAAGCAGCAAAAGCTTCAGGCCGAGACGCGATACACGTCAGACCGCGCTAAAAACCCGCCAAGATACTCACGAAATGGAGGTCACGTGTATATGGCCGGGGGCGAATTCACGCCCAGTCCGACACAGCAAAAAGCCTTGAAAGATTATCTG
>DBGFLV010000053.1:0-4929 GCA_048528425.1 Oxalobacter sp.
GCTTCGGTTTTCACACCCTTGATCTGACGAAATGAGTGGCAAACCAGAAGCTCGGCCAGATTCAAGGCCACACACTATGGAGATTTGACTGTATGACGACGTATCCCGTTTTTCTCAGCCACAGCTGGGCCGAACAAGACGGTACTGAAAGAATAACGAGTTTGATGGAAACCTATCGTCTTAAAACGGAGGGGTTCGGTTACGAATACTACAGTGTGTCGAAAGACGACCCTGTTCAATTTCTACCCTCCAAAAAGGCATTAACGGCCGCGATTGAAACGCAAATGCGCTCGTGTTCTTGCTTGGTTGTTCTGGCAGGCGTTTTCGAAGAATTCAAACGCTGGATCAGTTTGGAACTGGACGCGGCCAAAAAACTGGACATTCCCGTCATTTTGGTGGAAGCGGTCAATTCAAAACACACTTCCCACAAAGAAAGACGGGCCGCTGCCGAAATCGTGAAATGGGACGCCATACAACTGGGGGACGCGATCGTCCGGCACGCCAAAATCAAAAAATGAGGAATGACTGTCCCGATTTGTCACGACAAATGACACCACACCGCTTTCTTCTGCACCCGAACGACACCTTTTCCCTGTCCGGGTAACTATCTTTTTTTATGATACCCTGGCTTGAACAAAACGATCCTTTTCCCGACGTCAACACAGCCTTGACAGAGGAAAGCGGTTTTCCCGGTCTTCTGGCCGCCGGTGCCGATCTGTCCCCCTCCCGTCTGTTAGACGCGTATCGTCACGGCATTTTCCCCTGGTTCTCCGAAAACCAGCCTGTTTTGTGGTGGAGTACCGATCCCCGCATGGTGCTGGCAACAGACCGGTTCGTGGTGTCGCACAGTCTGAAAAAGAAACTGAAACAGATACACAAAAGCCTGCATACCGACGGTGCCTGGAATCTGACGTTCGACACCGCTTTCGACCAGGTCATCGCCGCTTGTGCAGCGCCCCGAAAAAATGCGACAGGAACATGGATCACCCGTGAAATCATCCGAAGTTATCAAAAACTACACGAGATGGGAATGGCTCACTCTTCCGAATTGTGGCACGAAGGCACCTTGACAGGCGGCGCTTACGGCATCGGTATGGGGAAAATGTTTTTCGGCGAGTCCATGTTTGCGCGGGAAACAGACGCTTCAAAAATCGCGCTAGCCCATCTGGTTTTCTTTCTCAGAATGAACGGGGTGAAACTCATCGATTGCCAGCAGGAAACAGCTCATCTTGCTTCGCTCGGTGCCCGCCCCGTCAGTCGTGCCGACTTCGGAAAACACCTGGAACAAGTGGTCGATCTGCCGGGAGTCACCTCATGGAAAACGGGGACAACCTGTCCCCTCTGCTGGTTTTGGGAAACTGTCCTGCAAAAATAAAGAGGAGACTACGATACAATAGGAAGTGATAAGCCGAAACAGGACGCGGCCAAGAAGCGTCCCCGTTTCAAACGTATTGTTTATTCTCCAGTCGGCTTCTTGCCGTCGCAACCACGTTTAATTTCATGATTCCGAATTTCATGTATGCTCTGATCCGTCCATGTCTTTTTTCAATGGATCCGGAAAACGCCCATCAATTTACCCTCTCTTCCATGAAAATGGCCTGTACGATGGGAATGACGGCGCTGGCGCCGGCCGTCAAACCGCTGCCACGCAAAGTCATGGGACTGACTTTCCCCAATCCGGTCGGGCTGGCGGCCGGACTGGACAAAAACGGTTCCTGTATCGACGGACTCGCATCCCTGGGCTTCGGTTTTCTTGAGCTGGGTACCGTCACGCCCAGACCGCAACCCGGCAATCCGAAACCCCGCATGTTCCGTTTGCCAGAAGTGGAAGGGTTAATCAACCGGATGGGGTTCAACAATGACGGGGTCGATGTTTTGATCGAAAACGTGAAGCGTTCCCGTTTTTATCAGGAAAAAAAAGGGATTCTCGGCTTGAATATCGGCAAAAACGCCGTCACCCCTATAGAAAAAGCCGTGGACGATTACCTTTTCTGTTTGGAAAAAGTATATCCGGTAGCTGACTACATTGCCGTCAACATTTCGTCGCCGAATACCAAAAACCTCCGCCAGTTGCAGGGAGAGTCCGAACTGGACAATTTGCTGACCCATTTGAAAACAGCACAAGATCGTTTGTCCCAACAATACGCCCGTTACGTTCCGCTGGCGTTGAAAATCGCACCGGACATCGACGGCAATCAGGTCAAACACATCGCCGATGCCTTGTTGCGTCATCGAGTTGACGGTGTCATTGCCGCCAATACCACTGTTACTCGCGATACGGTCAAACACCTGAAATACGGACAGGAAACGGGCGGGTTGTCTGGCGCGCCGGTTAAAGCGTTGTCGACCCGGATTATCCGCCAGTTGAAAGTGGAACTGGGCGATGCCGTTCCCATCATCGGCGTGGGCGGGATTTCCAGCGGTGACGACGCTCGCGAAAAAATAGAGGCAGGTGCTTCTTTGGTACAGATACTGACCGGAATGATTTATGCCGGGCCAGGTCTGGTACGCGAATGTGTTCAAGCCATAAGACGACTGGAAACGGATTTGCCGCAAGGCGATCAGTAAAAAGGAATTACCCCCATGCAGAAAATTCCTCTTGGCAACAGCGGCTTGTTTGTCTCAAAGATTTGTCTGGGCACGATGACCTTCGGAGACCAGAATAGCGAAAATGAGGCATTTCGCTTGCTGGACTATGCTGTCGACCGCGGTATCAATTTCATCGACACCGCTGAAATCTATCCCGTCATGCCGCAGGCGAAAACACAGGGATTGAGCGAAACCATAATCGGTAACTGGTTAAAGAAAAGGGGACTACGCGACAAAATCGTTCTGGCCACCAAAGTATCGGGTCCGTCCCGTTCGATACCCTGGGTCCGTGAGGGCAAAAACGATCTCGATGAAAGCAACATCCGGCTCGCGGTCGAAAGCAGTCTCAAACGGATGCAAACTGATTATATCGACCTGTATCAGCTCCACTGGCCCAGCCGGAATGTGCCTTTCTTCGGCAAAAACGTGTTCAATCCCAAGGATGAACGCCCCTGTGTCCCGATCGAGGAAACGCTGGCCACGCTCGGCCGGTTAATCGAAGAAGGCAAAATCCGTCACATCGGCGTTTCCAATGAATCGGCGTGGGGTCTGATGGAATATCTCAAAGTTGCGGAAATGCGGGGCTTGCCAAAAATCGCTTCCATCCAGAACGCCTACAATCTGATCGATCGGCATTTCGAGATAGGTATGGATGAAATCTGTTTCCGCGAAAATGTAGGCTTAATCGCCTACAGCCCGCTGGCTTTCGGCCAATTGACGGGAAAATACATCGACAATCCCAAAACCCGCGGTCGTCTGACGTTGTTTACCTCGGATTGGAGCGCCCATTACCGGCGGCCGGCCGTACTGGAAGCGACACGTCGTTATATGGAACTGGCGCGGGAACAGGGAATGACGCCGGCCCAATTGGCGCTGGCCTGGTGCTACTCTCGCTGGTTTATCGACGCTACCCTGATCGGCGGTACTCGACTAGAACATTTGAAAGAAAACATCGACGCCCTTTCCCTGACGATTCCGCTGGACGTCACTGACCGCATCAACGAAATCCACGCCTCCATTACCAACCCGGCTCTGTGACAGCCGTCCCGCCGGAAACCGGATCGTCCTCCTTTCAGCTTCCGGCCTGAACCAGTCCTTCAACAATCATAGCGTCTTTTACGGCAGGCCGTTCAGCCACCCTTTGCCGAAATGCCGCCAGGGATTTCCACTGGTCAAGGGATAATCCTGCGGCTCCGATCCAGGAAGAAAGGGTGAAAAGATAAGCGTCGGCTACCGTAAAACGCTCGCCCGTCAAGTACGTTTTTCGTCCCAGCTGACGATCGACGTAATCGAACTGTCTGAGTAACGTTTTTCCGGCTTCTTCCTTACAAGCGGCATATGCCGGATTAAAAAAAGGGGCAAAACTCTTTTGCAATTCCATGGCCAGATAATTGAGCCACTCCATCAAACGATAGCGTTCCAGCGTCCCCGGTAACGGTGCCAGCTGCTTTTCCGGAACCCGGTCGGCCAGGTATTGGATGATGACAGCCCCTTCTGTCAGGATGACGCCGTCGTCGAGTTCCAACGCCGGAACCGATCCTTTGGTATTGATCAGATAAAAATCTTTCCCGCTGGCCGTTTCCTTCGTCGACAAATCCACCTTTTCCAGTTCGAACGGTAGTCCCGTTTCACACAGAACAATGTGGGGCGACAGCGAACAGGCACCTGGTGTGTAATACAGTTTCATGATGGCTTCCTTTCACCTAATAAACGTTTCCGTTTTTTTATTGTAACGGCTATAACGGAACAGGGCATTACCGGTGCGTTCTTTCTTTTCATGCTCTTCAATGTCGCCTTTTCGATTCAACAGATTGATTCCCGGCAAAAAACATTGCAAAAAAATCAACCATGATAAAAAATCGGTTATCTCATCATTGTTTTTCACCAACCTGGGGAGTTAGAGTATGAAACGAATTCTTTTTACGGCACTGGCACTCATGAGCTGTGCCCTTTTTTTGTCCGGTTGCCAAAGTACAACGGCCGGTGGAGCAACGAATGCGTCACGCAGCCAGTTACTGCTGATTTCGTCTGAAGACGTCAATCAAGGCGCTGCAACCGCTTACAGGCAGGAACTCGCCAAGGCACGGTCGGCAAAAGCGTTAAACACCAACGCCAACTATACCAAACGGGTCAAGAACGTCGCCGAACGCCTGATTGCCCAGGTTGGTGTTTTCCGGCCGGATGCCTTGAAATGGAATTGGGAAGTCAACGTCTTAAACAGCAACGAAGTGAACGCTTACTGCATGCCGGGAGGAAAAATAGCAGTCTATACCGGCCTCATCAACAAGCTGAAGCTTACCGATGACGAACTGGCGGCTGTCATCGGCCACGAAATCGCCC
>DBGFLV010000054.1:0-6240 GCA_048528425.1 Oxalobacter sp.
TTCGCGGCCGCCCAGCAACAGGGGAAAACAACTTATCAGGCCGTCATCATCGCCAACACATCGGCTTCTATCGGCAAAATCGGTGACATTGCCGGGAAAGACATGGTTTTCGGTGACAAGGCATCGACGTCGAGCCATTTGATCCCGAAGTCGATGCTGGCTGAAGTCGGTCTATATGCCGGTAACCACTACAGAGAACATTTTGTCGGAGCGCATGATGCCGTTGCCATGTCGGTACAAAACGGCCATGCTCAAGCCGGCGGATTGAGCAAACCTATTTTCGACGCGCTGGTTCAGCGCGGCATGATCAAGCCTGAAAAGGTCAGGGTAGTCGCTGAATCCAGACCGTTTCCACAATATCCCTGGACAATGCGCTCCAATCTCGACGCCCAACTGAAACAGAAAATCAGAACGGCTTTTCTGGAAATGCGTGATCCGGCCGTTTTGAAGCCCTTCAAGGCAGACGGTTTCGGTCCGGTTACCGACAAGGATTACGACATAGTCCGGCAACTCGGCAGTTTATTAAAACTGGACCTGTCGACTTTTTGAAAGCAACCAGTATGGCTATCCCTCTTGAATTCACCCCTCTTTTGAAAGCACGCCGCTGGGCTTGGAACACATCATTGGTGACGACGGCGATCGTTGCTGTCGTGGTTGCCGGTTGCGGTTACTATGCCGGTCTGTTCGATGTGGAAAGACTGACTGACGGGATACCCGCGCTAGTCAGTTTGGTCGGGGAAATGTTTCCTCCGGATTTTGCCCAATTGAAAAACTGGATCGGGCCGCTGGCCGACACGCTGGCGATGAGTGTGGCCGGTACGGCAACAGCCGTTATCTTTTCAGTACCGCTGGCGGTACTGGCAGCGAAAAACACGAGTCCGCATCCACTGGTTTTCCACCTGTGCCGAGGACTGTTGAATGGATTGCGTTCCATTCCGGAACTCATCATGGGCATCGTGTTTGTCGCAGCGGTCGGTTTCGGTGCGCTGCCCGGTGTGCTGGCTTTGGCTTTCCATTCCGTTGGCATGGTCGCCAAGTTTTTCGCCGAAGCCATCGAACACGTCGACCCGGCCCCGGTCGAAGCGGCGAAAGCGGCAGGTTGCCGTTCACTTCAAATCGTTTTCCACGCCATTTTCCCCCAAGTTTTTTCACAGATGGCGGATACGGCGATTTATCGCTGGGAATACAACTTCCGGGCGTCGACCGTGATGGGCATGGTCGGTGCCGGCGGAATCGGCTTTGAATTGATCGGTTCGTTACGCCTCATGCAGTATCAGGAAGTGTCGGCCATCCTGATCGTGATTTTAGCAATGGTAACGCTCGTCGATGCCTTTAGTTCCTATTTACGGAAAAAAACACAATAACAGAGGTCAAGTCGAAAATGAACAAACCAAAAGTCGTGTTGACCCATCGGGTTCATCCCGAAATTGTCGAATTGCTTCGGGAAAAAACGGACGTCGTCGTCAATCCCGGGGGAAAATCGTATTCCCGGAAAGAATTGATGGAAAAAGTTCGGGATGCCGATGCTGTCATGGCGTTCATGCCGGATTGTGTGGATGACGTTTTCCTTAAGAGCTGTCCCAAATTGAAAATCATCAGTGCCGCTCTGAAAGGTTACGATAACTTCGACGTTGAAGCCTGTACCCGGCGTGGTGTCTGGTTGACGATCGCTCCTGATCTGCTGACGGTTCCGACGGCTGAATTGACAGTCGGACTGATGTTAGCTCTAACCCGCAACATGCTGGCAGGCGACCGACACGTCCGTAGCGGCCACTTCCGGGGATGGCGTCCGGAACTTTACGGAATGGGCCTTTACCGTCGAACAGCCGGTATTGTCGGTATGGGACTGGTCGGCCAGGCAGTGGCGGAAAGATTGAAGGGATTCGGCATGAATTTGCTGTATTCCGACAAGACACCGCTTCCGATGCAGAAAGAACAAGCGTGTGGACTGACCCGGATGCCGTTGAAGCCATTATTACAGACAAGCGACGTCGTCATTCCCCTGTTGCCTCTGACGAATCAGACCTATCACTTGTTTAACGAAAAAACCTTGGCGGAGATGAAACCGGGTAGTTATCTGGTGAATGTCTGTCGCGGATCGGTGGTCGATGAAGCCGCGGTAGCACAGGCATTGAAAAACGGCCGACTTGCCGGTTACGCAGCCGATGTGTTTGAAATGGAAGACTGGATTCGACCTGACCGTCCCCATTCGATTTCGCCTTTCTTGCTGGAAGAGTCGGACCGAACGTTTTTCACTCCTCATCTGGGGTCGGCGGTGGATACAGTCCGGCTCGAAATCGAGCGTTACTGTGCCGTCAGTATTCTGCAAGCCCTGTCGGGGGCGCTCCCGGACGGAAGAATAAACGATATCCACCATCCTTGTCCCTGGGCGGATTAATTAAAGGACGGTTCGTCGTACCGTCCTTTCACCGGCAATCAGTGTAGTGACGAAGCGTTTTTGTTCTTTTCGCGTTCTTTTTCAAAGTGCTCGTAAATTTTGGGAAGATTGGCAATCAAGGTCTTGACCAATTCTTCCCGTTCTTCGGCCGGAATGTGCTGACAGCCGGACACTTCAGGAATGTATTCGGAATACAAGGTCAAAATCGGCGTTAAAAGGCCGTCTTTTTCTTTGCCGGATTCGACCATTTCTTTCCAGCTGTCACGACGCAAATCCATACCCAATACGAAACCGTAAGCCCACTCGTTCGCACTGCATTTCCCGGATGGATCGGCGTAAAGGAAAGGATAGTATTCATTACCGCGTTTTAAGACGGATTCGATGTACGACCAGTGCTGTGCCAGTGCACCCATGATTTCGTCAGACTGCTCCTGACTGCTGAATTCAGGCATTTTGCCGCCGAATATGTAGGGTAAGTACTCTTCAGGCCTGACCGGAACCGGGCCGGTTATCAACGCACAGAGAAAACCGTCCAGTACTTCCATATGCATGGCATTTTGAGCAGCCCGCGAATCCAGATAGTGTTCTAAGGCATCGAGTTGTTTATCAGACAGCGTCGGGGTTGTTTCTTTGAAGTTCAGAAAATCATCCAGCTCACTTGCAGCGGCGGATTTTTCGTTTTCGTTGTCGGGATTTTTGTTGGACATAAGCTGGCTTCAAAGGTGGATTAAGGAATAGAAAAGTTCTGACAGGTAGTATAACAACAGTTTTTTCACACATGAACAGTCGAATCGGTTTTGTTGTCCGAAAGTGGAACTAAATAGACGTTCTCTGCCGTAAATCAAAAGAGATTCGTTAGGCCCTTCTATGATTTTTCTGGTCGAAATGCCGCTTGGATCACGCGCAAGGTACAGCAGGGTTTCTTAAATCTTTTTGGAGAAAAACATGAATCGTACGGGAATGGCTGTCTGGTCGGGTAACCTCAAAGAAGGAAAGGGATGGCTGTCAACGGAAAGCAAAACACTGTCGAAGACCCCTTATTCTTTTTCGGCACGCTTTAAAGACGGCGAAGGTACCAATCCGGAAGAATTGATTGCCGCTGCTCATGCCGGATGCTTTACGATGGATTTGTCAGGGCGCCTCGGGGCAACAGGGATAACACCTGAAGAAATTCACACGGTTGCGACGGTAACGATGGACAAAACGGACAAAGGTTTTTCCATCACCCAAATCCACCTGGACGTAAACGCCCGTATTCCCGGTGGAGACGATGCCGCTTTCCAAACAGCGGTGAAACAGGCGAAAGACGGGTGCCCTGTCTCAAGACTGCTCAATGCCGAAATAACGGTGTCAGCACGCTTGAATGGCGCACCCTGAATGCGCCGAACGGACACAGTTGCCCGGGTTCGTCCGGCCCGAAAAGATTACTTGTTTGGCACGACGTAACGAGCTGGAGGAGGCGTTTGCGTATTGGGAGGAGGACCGTAACTGGCCGGTCCGGAAGACGCATTGCCGGTATTTTCGGTCTGAGAATAACGCCGGGTGACCGGAATGCTGTTACCTCTTGAATACATGCACTGCTGATAGGCGTTGTCGTAACGGATTTGGGCTTCGTAACCCGTCGAGCTTCCCGAACCGGCCCCGGTCATGCCCCCCAGCAACAGTCCGATGCCGGCCCCGACTGCTGCGCCGTGGCCACCGTCGATTAAGGCACCGGAAGCGGCGCCCAGACCGGTACCTAGCGCCGCCGTTTTAAGGCCGCTGTTAAGGGCTACGTCGTTGGAATTAGTGCCGATTTGAGAAGCGGCGTATTGCCGGCACAGGTAATCGTCCGCCTGGAACTGCTCGAATGTTTTACCGTTGCCGGGCAGTACCATGACACTGGGACCGGAAGGCATAGAGGAACAGGCAACCAGTAAAAGCGGTGCCAATAGCCATAAACGTTTGCAGTTGGGAATCATTTTTTGCTCCATTGCGTTCGTGAAGTAGACTCACGGAAATCATTACCGACTTCCTTCGGGAAAAGGAGTGACTTTTTGCCAATTGGCATTGCATTTCGGAACGTAAGGGTAATATCCTTTCGGATCGGTACAGTAGTACCAGTAGCGTTCCGCATTGGCGCCTTCGTTTTTTTCTATATAGGTCGTGGGTGAAGGCTGGATGACAATGGTTTGCGACGGATACGGATAATAGGGGGCGTAGGGATAGTAAGGATAATAGGGATAATAAGAAGGCCCGGCCCACAGGGAAGGCGTGCCGAACATGATGCCGATCGACGTCCGGGAATGGCCGTGATAATGCCGTGGAGGAGGGCGATGTCCCCAGTGAGGGGGTCGCCGATCGGCCAGGGCACTCTCGGAAACGAGGCCCAGCAGCAGGGCAGAGAATAGAAACAGTATGGAACGTTTCATGGTGGAACCTTTTTCCGTAGCGTAAAAAGCAATGGTCCTGCCGTAACGAGGCGGGTATGGATTTCATTATCTCTTTATAAAAGGCGAAATCCGCCGACTGAAAAACTTTGTAACAATGTAGAAAAAAAGTTTTGAGCTCCCATAATCATTCGGCATTCGGTATTTCGGAGACCGCAAAACAAGGGAAACAAACCCAATTGATGAAACCTTGTTATGGATAACGCACACTGGTTCGTTTTGACGGGCGGACTCCTGTTATTTATCGGAGTGACGTCATCCGTGTTGCGCCGTTTACCCGTTACGACAGCGATTCTTTACCTGGCAGTCGGCCTACTGGTCGGACCGACAGGACTGAATCTGTTCCATTTCAATCCGTTAAAGCAATCCGAACTTTTAGAAGCGCTGACGGAAGTGGCCGTTTTGATTTCTCTTTTTTCCGCTGGCGTCAAAATGCCGGTCCCCGTCAGGCTCCGGCGCTGGAAGGCGCCAATTTTGCTGGCTTCTGCCTCGATGGCCGTCAGTGTCGCTTTGATGACCCTGTTCGCCTTTTTTGTCTTGAAATTGCCGTTGGGGGCTGCCGTGTTGTTGGCGGCCATTGTCGCGCCGACCGATCCGGTACTGGCGACCGATGTGCAAAGTCGTCATCCCGGCGATTCGGACAAACTACGCTTTACCTTAACCTGTGAAGCTGGAATGAATGACGGAAGTGCTTTTCCTTTTGTCATTCTCGGAATGGGTTTGCTGGGATTGCACAAGATCGGTCTTCTCGGCTGGCAATGGCTGTTTTTCGATGTCGTTTGGGCGACAGTGGCCGGTGTCGTGATTGGCTGGGTGGCAGGTTATGGTTTCGGCAAGCTGATCAGTATGATCCATAAAAAATATCGTCAGGGATTGCTGGACGATTTTCTCGGGTTGGGATTGATCGGTGTGGTTTACGGCGTTTCCGAGTGGTGCCATGCATGGGGGTTCCTGGCGGTTTTTTTTGCTGCCGTAGCGTTAAGACAGGCGGAATATCGGGCAACGGTAAACCCTGGCGAACCGATTGGCAACCAAAGCGTTGCTGTGTTGAAAACAGAGGAAGACGAAGCTCCGTTCGTCAGCTCCAGTTCGCTCGTTTTCAACGAATACCTCGAGCGGCTCTCGGAATTGGTACTAATTTTGTTGGTGGGCGGAACGCTTTTTGTCAACTCGTGGAGTTGGCGCGCTGTCGGGTTGGCGTTATTTCTCTTTTTTGTCGCGCGCCCCCTAAGCGTTTACATCGGTTTATTGCCCTTACGGGGAATGAAACGAGTCAAAGGACTGGCGGCCTGGTTCGGCGTACGCGGTATCGGTTCGCTTTACTACCTGATGTATGCTATTGACAAGGGCTTGCCGGAATCACTTGCGCTGGAATTGATCCATCTGACGCTGATTGTGGTCACTTTGTCCATT
>DBGFLV010000055.1:0-2961 GCA_048528425.1 Oxalobacter sp.
GTTTGCAGGGGCAGCGAAAACGGCACGTGTGAAACCGTTTTTCTCCGGGATCGACAGGTGGTGAGCGGGTTGAACAGGTCGGCTGCCAGTTGACCCGCAAGGCGGGCGTGACTGGAATATCGGTTAAGACAAGATGATGTTTTTGTCGGCTTTTTTCAGCCAGCGCCGTGAAAATGTGTCGAACGGAACCGGTTTACCGTACAGATAACCCTGCGCCAGGGTGCAACCGGCCTGTTTCAGGAACTCGGCCTGAAGCGGTGTCTCGACGCCTTCGCACAGGACGGCAATGCCGAGATTTTCAGCGATGTCGACGATGCCTTCGATCAGTGTGCGTTTGCAGGGCAGCACGGAAGCCTGATCCAGGAAGCTCTTGTCCAGTTTGATCGTGTCCACTTCGATCTGACAGAGCAGATTGATGGAAGAATAACCTACGCCGAAGTCGTCTAGCGAAATGTTGAACCCGGCACGCCGCAACTCTCGAGTGGCCCGGATGACGGTGTCGACCTCGTTGATCACGCTGGTTTCGGTGATTTCGATGTCTAAAAGGGTGGGGGCGATGTGATAACGGTCAGCGATTTCTTTCAGGGTTTCACCCAGGGGATAGCCGGTAAAGTGATTGTGTGAAAAGTTGCACGAGACCGGAAAAACCTGTTTTCCCTCTTCCCTCAGTTGATGGAGAATCCGGCAGGTTTCCTCGAATATGGCCAGGTCGAGCTGGATAATGAAATTGTTTTTTTCGAAAAGCGGAATGAATCTGTCCGGCGGCACCAATCCGCTTTCCGGATGGTTCCAGCGGGTTAGCGCTTCCGCGCCGACGACGCGACCGGTCGCCATGTTCACTTTCGGCTGAAAGTAAGGAACGAATTGGCCGGCCGCCAGGGCCGCTTTCATTTGCTGTTCGATTTTCCGGTCTTCCCGGATGCGCCCGATGATGGCGTCGTCGAAGTAGACAAGGGTCGTGTAACTGGCCTTGTTGCGGGAAATCCGGGCGTACTGGGCATAGTTGACGGCGGTGTCGACTGTGTCGCCGGGCCGGACAGGGTAAACGCCGCAACTGAAGGTGACCGGGTAAGGGCCGATGACGTTGTCGAAAACGGAGAGGGTATCGTTTAAGGCGGCCATGCGTTTTTTGAGTCCGTCCGGATTTTCCGCGACGAGAAACACAATGAAGTGATCTCCCGACTGGCGGCAAGCGGCTTCGCCCCGGTCGGGGCGGATAAAGGAGTGGAGCTGTCCGGCTACCGCACGCAGCAACGTGTCGCCTTTGCTGAAGTCGTGGATGTCGTTGATGTATTTAAAGTTGTTGATGTTGAGGTAGACGACGCCGCAAACGCCTGCGTCATCGCTTTTCAGTCGTGCCGCGACAATTTCGTTAAAGCGGATTCGGTTGGGCAGACCGGTCAACTGGTCGTAAAAGAGGAGGTGGGTAATGCGTTTGTGTGTCCGGTTGCGAAGGCCGATGACGGTGCTGAAAAAAACAACGGTCAGGGCCAAAATGAAAGTGAAACCGTAAAAGGCCGGAACGGGATTTTCCCGGATGAATGAAAAGAGATTGAGCGGCGGTTGCCTGGCGGTGTTGGCGATGATGAATTCATGCAGTTTATAGTGGCGCAATTGACGGATGTATTTATTGAAGACGCTGACGACGTTTCTGTCGGTTTTTCCGGAAAAAACAATGGAAAATTCGGTGGTGACGTTCGCCAGTTCGCCCACCGAGAGGGAAGCGTATTCCGGCCGGGACAAAAACGAGTTGGCACTGTAGAGGTTGACATACCCCGCATCGACTTCGTTGGCGACCAGGGCGTCGAGGATCGCGTGAGGCGAATTTTTCCGAATGATTTCGATGTCGGGACGGGTGGTTTTCAGCTCGTTTAAAAAGTGGTCGCTAATGTAGCGGGGGATGGCCACTTTCCGGACGGGAACGTGAGGATTTCGGTTGGTAACGGTGATTTGGGCGACGGGAACTTGCAGGAAAGGGATGGTTTGTCTGAATCCGCTTTCGGGAATCAGGTCGTTGTCGGCTTCGGCAAAACCGATGACGTCGACTTCGCCTGCGGCGAGTTTTTCAAAAGCGGCTTCATGGGAAGCCACGTCGACGTACCGGAGGCGGATACCGGCCGAGTCCGAAATGGCGTTAAGAACGTCGGCTGCGATGCCGCTCACAGGCGGGTAAGCGATCGGTCTCCAGCCAGAGACGTAGGCAACCCGGAGAACGGGGGCTTTCGCCAAAGCTTGACGTTCGGCTTTCGACAGGGTCGGCAGGTAGTTTTCACTGAATCCGTAGTGTTTTTCATACAAGCGGAAGTCAATGAAACGGTCGTCGCTTTTCAGCGCGGACTGGGCTTTGTTCAGTTCGGAGAGCAGCGCGTCATCGTTTTTCCGCACCACGAAAAACAGGGGCGACGGAGCAAACGAAGCCAGTACTCTTTCCTTGCTGACTTTGTTGGTGGAGCCGGTCAGCAGCAGGTCGATTTCGCCATTGTCAAGTGCCCGACTCATTTTTTCCGGTTGGGAATAGGGCTGGAACCGGTAGTGGATGCCGTGTTTTCCGGCATATTCCTCAAAGAGAGCCTTTTCATGGCTGCCCTTGATGACGCCGACGGTCAATACACCGAGTTCATCGGGACTTTTTTCCAGAAAACGCGCGTCATCCGCCCGGGCCAGCAAGACGTTGTAATTCAGGAACGATTCGAGTTCGGCGAATTCGAACAGGGCTTCGCGTTCCGGGGTTCTCTGCATGCCGCCTAAGAGGTCGATCTCCCCGTTTTTGAGCAGGGTGTAACACGTTTCCCACGTACAGGGAACGAACTCGTAGCGCCACTGGGTATACCGGGCCAGTTTGCGCAGATAGTCGTAGTGGTAACCGCTGTAAGTGCCGTCCTGGTCGATTTCGGCGAATCCCGGAATAAGTGGAAATCCGGCTTTAACCGGACGGGTGGCGGTTACATCCGCTGCCTGTAG
>DBGFLV010000056.1:0-3618 GCA_048528425.1 Oxalobacter sp.
ATTCCCACGCCACTTTCCACGGTTTCTTTCTGTCTTGCGTGTTGTTGCGGGCATACATGGCCTGTTGGCGCTTGCTGGCACCGAAGATGGAGCGGATCACGATAAAGAAGATCGGCACCAGGTAAACGGCCAGAACCGTTGCCGTAATCATACCGAACAATACGCCGGTACCGATAGCGCGTTGCGCGGCTGAACCAGCTCCGGAAGCGATAGCCAGTGGAACCACCCCTAAAATGAAAGCCAGGGACGTCATAATAATCGGCCGGAACCGCAGGCGGACAGCTTCGAGTGTCGAACGGATCAATCCTTTGCCTTGAGCCTGAAGGTCTTTCGCAAATTCGACAATTAAAATAGCGTTTTTAGCTGACAAACCGATGGTGGCAATCAGACCGACCTTGAAGTAGACGTCGTTCGGCATGCCGCGCAGGAAAACCCCGATCAGTGCGCCAATCACGCCTAACGGAACCACTAACAGCACAGCAATCGGAATGGACGTGCTTTCGTACAGCGCCGCCAGGCAGAGGAAAACGGCCAGAAGCGATAGCGCATAAAGCATTGGTGCCTGGGAACCGGATGCCTTTTCTTCCAGCGACTGACCCGTCCATTCGTAACCGAAACCTTCCGGTAACTGTTGCATTAACGAAACCATTTCATCCATCGCGGCACCGGTACTGTAACCCTCGGCAGGCGACCCGGTAATACGCATAGCCGGATAGCCGTTGTACCGAATCAACTGGACGGGCCCCTGTGTCCACTCGGAAGTGGAAAAGGCAGAGAACGGGACCATCGTGCCTTTGGAATTTCTAACGTACAGATTCTTGAAATCGTCCGGCGTCATGCGTTCGGCAGCGTCCAGCTGGACGATGACGCGCTGCTGGCGTCCTTTGCTGTCGAAGTCGTTAACGTAATTCGAACCGAAAGCCGTTGCCAGTGTCGAGTTGATGTCTTCAAACGAAACGCCCAGCGCGTTGGCCTTGTCCCGGTCGATTTTCAGTTCAAGTTGGGCCGCATTTTCCATCCCGTCGAACCGGACGTTTTTCAAAATCTTGCTTTGACGAGCAAGCTGGAGCAGCTGGTTTCGAGCTGCTACCAATGCCTCGTTCCCTTTACTGGCGCGGTCTTGAAGACGGAATACAAAGCCCGATTCATTACCGAGTTCGCGGATGGGAGGAGGACTCATCGGGAAAACGATGGCGTCCCGGATCTGTGAAAAACGACCGAAAGCTCTTTGCACAATGGCGTCGGCCGAGTCTTCAGAACCACGTTCATCCCAGTCTTTCAAAGTCACGAAAGCCAGTCCTCCGTTTTGACCGTTTCCCGAGAAGCTGTGGCCGACGACCGTAATGACCCCTTCCACTCCCGGTTCCTTGGTGAACTGGTCTTCCACAACTTTCAGCACTTCCAGCGTTCTGGCCTGTGTTGCCCCGGAAGGTAACTGAATGTTGGTGTAAACGTAACCCTGGTCTTCATTCGGCAAAAACGAAGTCGGCAGTTTCCAAAACATGAAGGCGGCACATAGAACGATGGCACCGTAAATTGCCATGTAACGCATGGTTTTTCCGAGCGTTTTCGACACCTGGCGTTCATAGGCCATCGTCATGGAGTGGAACTTGCGGTTGAACCAGCCGAAAAAGCCCTTCTTTTCGCTGTGTGCATTGGGATCGACCGGTTTCAGAATCGTGGCACACAGAGCAGGCGTCAGAGAAAGCGCTAAAAAGGCGGAAAACGCCATCGAGGAAACCATCGTAATGGAGAACTGCCGATAAATGGCACCGACCGAGCCGCCAAAGAAAGCCATAGGGATGAAAACGGCGGTCAACACCAGAGAAATCCCGACGATAGCCCCGGTGATCTGGCCCATAGCTTTGTAAGTCGCGTCTCTTGGAGAAAGACCTTCTTCCGCCATGATACGTTCGACGTTTTCGACCACGACAATAGCGTCGTCAATTAAAATACCGATGGAAAGCACCATACCGAACATCGACAACATGTTGATCGAAAAGCCGGCTGCTTTCATGACCGCAAAGGTTCCCATCAACGCAATCGGCACAACAATGGTCGGAATGATTGTATACCGGAAGTTTTGCAGGAACAGATACATGATGACGAAGACGAGGAAGATCCCTTCAAACAGGGTCTTCACCACTTCGTGAATAGATACTTGGACGAATTTGGAAGTATCGTTTTGGATGCTGTAGTCGACGCCTTCCGGAAAATACCGGGACAGTTCGTCCATTTTTTCCCGGACGGCCTGCATGGTGGCCATCGTATTGGCCGTCGGAGTCGGTTGAACGGCAAAACCGGAAATCGGATTGCCGTTCAAGCGAGCGTAAGTTTCATATGTCTGGCCGCCCAGTTCCACCCGTGCCACGTCTTTTAAGCGGACGACGGAACCGTCCGGATTGGCTCGTAACACGATGTTTTCGAATTCTTCCGGAGTCTGTAACTGGCCGTGAACGTTCACGTTGGCGGTGAAGGTTTCGGTACCGACATTCGGCGCTGCGGCAATGGCGCCGGATGTGACCACGGCGTTCTGGTTTCTGATGGCGTTGGCAACGTCGGTCGGTGTCAGGTTCAAGCCGGTCAGCTTGATCGGATCGATCCAGACACGCATCGCTTTTTCCGAACCAAACACGGTCACGTCACCCACACCCGGAAGGCGTTTGATATCGTTGATGACGTTACGGTAAAGGTAATCGCCCAGGTCGACCGGTTTCATGCGGCCATCCTTGGAAATCAGTGAAACGATCGCCAGAAAGTTGCTGCGTGCCTTGTTGATCTGGACACCCTGTTGCATCACGGCCTGCGGCAGCCGGGATTCAATCCGTTTGATCCGGTTCTGTACGTCGACAGCGGCCAGTTCGACGTCGGTGTCGGGAGTGAACGAAAGCGTGATTTTACCGGTACCGTTACTCTGGCTTTCGGCTTCCATGTACTGGAGGCCGGTCGCCCCGTTCATTTCCTGTTCGATAATCGAGATCACGCTGTCTTCGACCGTTTTGGCCGTTGCACCCGGATAAGTGGCAGAAACGGTCACTTGCGGAGGGGCGATATTCGGATACTGTGAAATCGGCAGACTCAGGATCGAAAGAATCCCTGCCAGGGTGATGAAAATAGCGATAACCCAGGCAAAAACAGGGCGGTCAATAAAAAACCTAGCCATACAATATTCCTTATTTTTGCTTATTCAATTATTGGGTATCGGATGCGGGTGCGGAAGAAGCCCCTGCAGCCGGTTGCGCTTCCTCTGTCGGGGCAGGGGCACCTGCCTCACCCGTCGCAGGCGTTTCTCCGGTCGTCACTCCTTGTGGATTCATGGGATCCGTCCACGGTACAGCCCTGACTGGCGAACCCGGCCGGACTTTTTGCAAACCTTCCACAATGACTCGGTCGCCCGGTTGCAGTCCTTCCGTTACCAACCAGCGGTTTCCGATAGCCGAACCAATTTTGACATTGCGGACTTCGGCTTTGTCTTCCTGGTTTAAAACCATGACGGTAGAACCGTTACTGGTATGCTGGACAGCCTGTTGCGGTATAGTGATGGCGTTTTCATTAACGGCTTGTTCCAGACGAGCGCGCACGAACATGCCGGGAAGGACCATGTTGTCCGGGTTGGGG
>DBGFLV010000057.1:0-2394 GCA_048528425.1 Oxalobacter sp.
CTGGTCAGCCAGAGCGATACCGACAGCGTCCCTTTTATCGTCGTCGCCACTCCGGTTGAAGAAATCGGCCGCGACCACGATTTCGACTGGAGTGTCATCGAACCGTCCAGTTCGCAATCCATTGTACAAACCGCAGGGCGCGTCAATCGGCACCGGCTGGTTGTCGCTAACGTTCCCAACGTCGCATTGCTTCAGTACAATCTGCGGCATTGCAAAAACGTCGAAAGCCGCCATTCCAACGAAGCGGCTTTCATTTTTCCCGGCTATGAAAGACCCGGCAGAGGAAGGGGATTCCAGACCCATGATCTGGCGAAGTTGCTGCCGTGGAAAACGTCGGACGACACTTGGACACTTACTCTTGACGCGCGTTTGCGTTTCGATACCGGTCAGTGCGTTTTGGCCTGCGAAGACGACCATACCATCTCATGTCGTCTGAAACCCTATTACGGCAAAACAGGTTGCTTTGTCGCCTCGCCCGTACACAGCTGGATTTTAACGGACGACCCTTATCACAAAACACCGCTTCGCGACAGGTCGCTTCTAAAAGAAACCTGGCTCGTCAAATGGGAAGACGGCTATACGGATTATTTCCGCAAAGAAGCGGACGACAATCCGATACCACGCAGTCCGAACTACGTCTGGAAAAATCAGAAGATGCGTGAAGTGCCGGCTCGTCCCAATGCATGGCTGGCGCTTCCCCCGGAAGACATGGTAACGCTTTGCGAAGAAATGACGATATCGCCCGAACAGGGTATGCAGGCCGAGCTGTTGGCCTATCACCCGGATGCCCGGTTTGAATACGATCTCGGGTTCGGTATCAAAAGAACCGGAAAGTAACCTCATGAAAAACAGGATTCATCGGGAAAGGAACACATGTGAAAGAACCGCCTGAACGCACTGAAAACAACGACGACACAACCGCGTCCAAAAAGAAACAACCGGAGGCGAAACCCTGGGTACACCAGGAAGCGGACACCTACCGAAAAACGGCTGAAAAACTCGTGCATTTCAACACCAAAACCGTCAACTCCAATGCAGCGGCTGTCGGGATCCGGCTGGCGAGCGGGGACGAACTCGATCTGCCGTACGTGAGCGCTCGTACCTTGATGAACAGCGGTGTCGAGCTGGAACTGGACTATGCGGAAGGCGGTGCGGCACAGGCCGGCATCATCAAGCAAATGATGGCTTGCCGAAAAAACGACCCCTTCGCCGAAGCCGCCACATCCGAGGAAAAACAGATCATCGAAGAGGTCGTCAAGAAAACGAGCAGCCAACCCGTTGAACTGGGAACGGACAGCGTCGACTTGCGCCTGCGCCAGATCCTGATTCCTCTGGAAACGGAGGAAAGGGGCTATGCGGCCGTAACCCCCGTCACGTCGGGAAGCGTCTGTCACTATTTGTTTGACCGTGAAGAAGGACTGGTCACCCGACATAATCAAAACGTTCGGGACTTGTCTCAAAACAAGGACAACACTCCTTTACCCGTCTGGTACATTCGGCAGGCCCGTATGGGTATCGGCGGTGCCAACCCCCAAAACATCGGTCGCCTGACCCGCGACATGCAACAACCCATTCTGACGGTTGCGCCGGAACAGAACTGGTCGTTGAGACATGCATTCTCTGTTTACCACAAAGGCATCACACTGGATTTCAATCAACCCGGCCCGTTAAACGACGCCCTGAAAGCCTACTGCAACGCTTTTCTCGACACCTTGAAAGACCGGGAAAACGACCGGCTCGAGACGTCCATGATTCTCCGGGTCGTCGAAACGGCCATTTTGCGCGAACTCGGTGACCTCGTCGTCGCCGAAGGACAACGCGCCTTCCGTCAACTCCGCCTTCACCAGAACGACCTGCCGCGCAGGCATCGGCTGGAAGGCGCGGTCGAGCCGGAGGAATACGAGCTGGTTTCCCGTGACGTCCACGGCGCGATCCGTGGTCTGATCGATTTCCGGTTGCGTGAAAAAGATTACCGGAAAAACGACGACGGCGAGCCTATTGACTGGCCCCATGAAATTGCCGTTTACATCACCGACGCCATGATGAAGGCAACTTACCGGAAAAACGGGCAAACGTTTCATTTCCTCGCGTTAGACCACCAGGGCCGCCAAAATCTCGAAACCCAGCTGGAGGGCTATTTCCGATGAGTTATCTCTTGATTCCGAACATGCATGTCCAGACCGCCAATGTTCTCCACAGTTCTTTCCTGGTGGGTGGCCCTCCCGTCATGGCAGCGTTCTTTTTCGCGCACGCGATGGGACGACAGCTCGGCAAGCAGGTTCAGGTTTCCGCTGTCGCGTACATACACCACCACCGGCAAGTGCTGGGTGAGCAGTTCGGCCGTACTTCCCTGCAACAGCGACGCGGCGCCGCTTTCACTTTCTCCAACAAACC
>DBGFLV010000058.1:0-2253 GCA_048528425.1 Oxalobacter sp.
GCATCTGTGCGAAAAACTCATCAATGAAGGCCACGAAGTCATCTGTCTGGACAACTTTTACAGTGGCACCAAAAACAACGTCGCTCATCTGACGAGCAATTCGCGTTTCGAATTGCTAAGACACGATATTACGCAACCGCTTTATGTCGAAGTGGACGAGATTTACAACTTGGCTTGCCCGGCCTCGCCTGTTCACTACCAGCGTGATCCGATACAGACGACCAAAACGTGTGTGCTGGGTTCTCTCCACCTGCTTGGCCTTGCAAAAAGAACCGGGGCGAAAATCCTTCAGGCTTCCACCAGTGAAGTCTATGGTGATCCTCGTGTTCATCCCCAACAGGAAAGCTACTGGGGCAACGTGAATCCTATCGGTATCCGTGCCTGCTACGACGAAGGAAAGCGTTGTGCTGAAACGCTTTTTTTCGATTATCATCGGCAGCATGACCTCGATATCAAGGTGGTTCGTATCTTCAACACTTACGGACCACGCATGCATCCCAACGATGGTCGGGTCGTCAGTAATTTCATCGTCCAGGCCTTGCAGGGAAAGGACATTACCATCTATGGAGACGGCTCGCAAACGAGAAGTTTCTGTTATGTCGACGATCTGGTCGAAGGGTTTATCCGTATGATGGCCAGTCCACGGGAAATTACCGGTCCCGTCAACCTGGGCAATCCGGGTGAATATACCATCAAAGAACTGGCTGAAAGCATCGTTTCTCTCACCAGCAGTACTTCAAAATTGATTTACATGCCATTACCGCAGGATGATCCCAAAGTACGACGCCCCGACATCGCCAAAGCGAAAGAAGCACTGGACTGGGCTCCCCAGGTGCCACTTCAAACAGGTTTGAAAAAAACCATTCATTATTTCCAAGCCTTTTTCCGCCATGACCCAGTCTGATTTTATTGTCATCACCCCTGTTTATGAGGATGCAGAAGCCAGCAGCAGACTGTTTAGGGAATTGGCTGCACAATTCGGAAAGAAAATCTACATTGTTGCGGTTGACGACGGTTCCGTCCGAAAACCGCTGGATATCGCTTCGATGGAAACGGCTCCTGTTTCCGGAACTATCCTGCGTCTGCGTCGAAATGTAGGCCACCAGCAAGCAATCGCTATCGGTTTGGGCTATGTATCCGAACACATCAGGCCAAACCAGCAGGTCATTGTCATGGATTCCGACGGAGAAGATTTGCCTTCAACGATTCCGGATCTGTTGAAAGCACTCGGATCCGACGACGTCGATGTCGTGGTGGCACAACGGAAAAGTCGTATTGAAACGCTCCGTTTCAAGGTCTTTTATGCAATCTATAAACTTTTTTTCCGGCTGATGACGGGCCGCACGATCAGTTTCGGCAACTTCATGGCGTTAAAGGCTCATGCAATCAAGCGTCTGGTTACCATGCAAGAGCTTCCCATTCACATTGCAGCAACCGTTCTCGCCTCAAAACTGCGTACCAAGACTTGTCCATTGGACCGCGGTCCCCGCTACGCGGGCCAATCCAAAATGAATTTCGTCGGACTCGCCTTGCACGGTTTCAAGGGATTAATGGTGTTTGCGGAAGACGTTCTCGTGCGGGTCGGCATCGCCTGTGCACTGACGGCATTCCTTTCCATTGTCGGGATTTTTGCAGCTATCGTATTGAAATTGCTGAACTATTCAACACCAGGCTGGTTTTCCGTTGCCTTAGGCATTCTGGTTCTCATGTTTATCCAGACAGGAACATTGGCCCTGATGACGTTGATGTTAACGGGAGTCATTCGCAGCGGAACCTTAAACGCCCAAATTACTTACCGTAACTTCATCAGTGAAACGATTTCGACCTCCGGTCATGAATAAACTCGACGCGTTCTGGGAATTCGCCCGCTATGTGATTAACGGACTGGCGGCAACGGCCGTTCATTATGGAGTGCTGACGTTCAATCTCAAGGTCCTGGACTTGCCGTCGGCCGGTTTGGCCAATTTTTTCGCCGCTATCGTAGGCATTGCGGCTTCTTTTCTGGGAAGTCGCTATTTTGTTTTCCGGCAAACGGAAGTGGCCATTTACCTCCAGGCTGTCAAATTCAGCGGGCTTTACGGACTAATTGCCGTATTGCACGGATTCATCCTGTTCTTTTGGTCGGACTGGCTCGGACTCAACTATACTATCGGTTTTCTGATCGCTACAGTTGTACAGGTCCTTTTCAGTTACCTGGGCAACAAACGTCTGGTATTTAATGTATGAAATTGTCGCGCGCTTTTCTGGCTGGAC
>DBGFLV010000059.1:0-9644 GCA_048528425.1 Oxalobacter sp.
AAGGGTACATCTTTTCGGTGCGGTGATTCTGAGTCCGGATTCATTGATGACAAAGCCGATGGTACGACGCTGCGATCGATGCAACCGGTAAGAAACGGTTTGTCCGTTCAGCTGAACGGTCTTGACGATACCGTTTTCGGGATTGACGGGTTTTTGCGGTTTCACCGGGTACGGCGATGTTACTTCAGGCGACGTGTCCGGCAGGCCGGGTTTTGCCGACGAAACAGTCGGTGACAGTAAATCGAACAGATCCGGCTGGACAGAAAGCAGCCTGTTTTTTCTGGGCATATCAGCAGTTCGGGTGGTAGACGTCGGGCGAGAGGATCTGCATTTCGTTTTCAATCCAGCTTTCGACTTCATCGGTCAATTCGTTCGGTGTCTTATTGGCTGGCGAGACAGGTGAACCGATCGAAACAGTCACAATGCCCGGTTTTTTGATGAATGCGTTTTTGGGCCAGCATATTCCGGCATTAACGGCGATGGGAACGATTCGGGTACCGGTCTGGATGGCGAGCCGGGCACCTCCCTGATGGTATTTTCCTTTTTGTCCCGGCGGGATACGTGTTCCTTCCGGAAAAATGATGATCCACTGGCCTTCCTTGAGCCGTTGTCTCCCTTTCCTGACAAGTTGCCTGAAAGCCCCCGTTCCCTGACGCCGGTCGATGGGAATCATGCGCAACAGTGCCAGTGCCCAGCCGAAAAAGGGAAGGTAGAGCAGTTCTTTTTTCAGTACAAAAGAAAGCGGCCGCGGCATGGCGTAGAGGAGAAAGATCGTTTCCCAGGCGGACTGATGTTTCGACAGCAAAATGATCGGTTCATCCGGCAGATTCTCGACACCTTTTACACGGTAGTGGATGCGGCAAACCGTTTTCGCCAGCCAGATGGTGGCGACGTTCCATCGGGAAGTGACGGCGTATCGGTAACGGTAGGGAAGCCAGCAGGTCAGAAAACAGATCACTGCCCATAAGGGAGTAAACAGGACCAACAGGCAGGCAAACAACAGGGAACGCAGAAAAAGGACGGGTTTGTTTGAAAAAATCTTTCCCGAGCGGGTTCGGGAAGGCGCGGAAAATGCGGCTTTCAGTTCCGATAAATGACTCACGTCGGTTCCTTGGGACTTTTATCCTTGTTTTCTGCGGAGGGTTCTTCTTTCAGGAGATGATCCACTACAGCCGACAGATTGTCAAATAGGACGGTTTTCGGCGGGAGACCGCCGTTTTCCAGTGTTTGTTTGCCTTTTCCGGTCAAAACCAGGACAGGGGTACAACCAGCCAGAAACGCTGCCTGGAGATCGCGTAAAGAGTCGCCTACCGACGGCACGTCGTCCAGTTTGGTTTCGAAACGTTCTGCAATGGTGCTGAACATGCCTTGCCGGGGTTTGCGGCAATCGCAATTGTCACTTGCGGTGTGCGGACAGAAAAAGACGGCTTCAATTGAACCGCCTGCCGCTTTCACGGCGTTTTGCATTTTCTGATGAATGGCGTTTAACGTCATGATGTCGAATAAGCCGCGTCCGAGGCCGGACTGGTTGGTGGCCACGACGATTTTGTAACCTGCTTTGGTCAGCCGCGCGATGGCTTCCAGGGAACCGGGCAGCTCTACCCATTCGTCCGGCGTTTTGATGAAGGAATCGGAGTCTTCGTTAATGACGCCGTCCCGATCCAGAATAATGAGTTTCATCACTTGTTTCCGTCAAGAGGCCAGTTTGGAGATGTCTGCGACCTGGTTCATCATGGCATGCAACTGTTTCAGCAGGGCAATGCGGTTGTTACGCAGACGCGGGTCTTCAGCCATGACCATGACGTCGGTGAAAAAAGCGTCCACGTCGTCGTGCAATCGGGCCAATGTTTGCAGTGTACCAGTATAGTCACCGGCTGCAAATTTCCGGTCGGCTTCCGGTTTGACGGCGGTCATGTCGGTGAACAGCTTTTTCTCGCTCACTTCCACCAGAATGTCCGGATGGATTTCGCCAGCGTTGACGTCGGATTTTTTCAGGATGTTGGTGATGCGTTTGTTGGCGGCCGCCAGTGTTGCCGCTTCCGGCAGGGCGGCAAAAGTGCGTACTGCTTCCAGTTTGTCGATCAGATTGTCGAAGCGATCGGGATTTTGCGCCAGGACAGCTTCGATTTCATCCGGTGTATAGCCGCGATCGCGCAGAACGCCCCTCAAGCGATCCATGAAGAAGACGATGACCCCTTCAGTCGGATCGGTCATTGTGGCGTTGGTCGACAAAATACTGACCGCTTCTGAAAGCATGGCACGCAGTGACAACGGCAGTTTTTTCTCGATCAAAATCCGTAAAATACCCAGCGCATGGCGCCGCAGGGCAAACGGGTCGCGGTCACCGGTCGGTTGCAAACCGATGCCCCAGATACCCGCAATTGTTTCTATCTTGTCGGCCAGTGCAACGGCCGTTCCGGTCGGGGTAACGGGAAGTGCGTCACCGGCGAACCGGGGCTGGTAATGTTCAGTACAGGAGAGAGCCACTTCTTCCGGCTCACCGTCGTGTCGTGCGTAATACGTCCCCATGATGCCTTGCAGTTCGGGGAATTCCCCTACCATTTCCGTCAAAAGATCGGCCTTGGCGAGGCGAGCGGCACGGTCGACTGTGCCGGTATCAATACCCATTTTTTCGGCAATGGCGACTGCCAGCAAACGCACGCGTGCCATTCGCTGGGCCAGCGTGCCGAGTTTGTTATGATAGACGACGTTGGACAGGCCCGGCAGCCGGTCTTCGAGCCGTTTCTTTTTGTCCTGTTCAAAGAAGAAACGGGCATCCGACAGGCGTGGCCGAACGACCCGTTCGTTACCACTGATGATACGTTGCGGGGTATTGGTTTCCATATTGGAAACGATCAGAAAACGTGAGCGCAGTCGTCCTTCAGCGTCAGTTAGGGCAAAGTATTTCTGATTGGTTTGCATCGTCAAAATCAGGCATTCCTGCGGCACTTCAAGAAAAGTCGGTTCGAAGTGACATTCGTAAACGACGGGCCATTCCACCAGCGCTGTGACTTCGTCCAGGAGCGATTCGGGCATCAGCACTTTGTCGCCTTTCGCTTTTTCGATCAGCATGGCGCGTATGCGGTCTTTGCGTGCTTTAAAGCCCGGAATCACTTTTCCCCGGGTTTCCAGCGTGACCCCATAGTAATCGGCAGCCAAAATGCCGATTTCACCTGGTGAGAGGAAACGGTGTCCGTGGGTCGTGCGGCCGGCAGAGAGGCCCAACAGGGCGATCGGTACGACGTTTTCACCATGCATGGCGACGATTTCATGGACGGGACGGACGAATTCGACCGTTTCCCCGTCCGGGCGCTGGTACGTCATCATTTTCGGTACCGGTAAATCGTGTGCCGCTTTTTCTACGGCTTTTTGAAGCGAAGTCGCCAACAGCGTACCGGAAGCGGTGTAGTGGTAGAAAAAGCACTCGTTCTTACCGTCTTTCGCTTTTTCAAGGCTAGCGACGTCGACGTCGGGAATGTTCAGTGCCGCCAGTTTCTTTTTGAGCGGTGCAGTCGGTTTGCCGTCGGCGTCTAAAGCCACCGAAACCGGTAGCACTTTTTGTCGAATGGGTTTGTCGGGCGAGACCTCGCGTACGTCGGTAATGGTGAGGGCTAAGCGTCGCGGTGTGGCGTATACGGTGGTTTTGGACGAATCGGTCAAAAAGTCGTCCTGCCGGAGCGTCTTTTCAATGGTACCGGCAAATGAATCGGCCAGTTTGGTCAGTGCTTTGGGTGGCAATTCTTCGGTTAAAAGTTCGACGAGCAGGGTCTGATTCATGGTGATGGGCCTTTTTTGCTTTTCATCTGCGGCAAAACCGCACAACGGTTGATTCGGTTCGATGCGGTTTTTCAGGCGATTTTCCGCATGTCGCCACACATCGGGAATCCCAGTGCTTCGCGCGATTCGTAGTAAGCTTGTGCGACCATGCGTGAGAGGGTACGAATCCGGCCGATGTAAGCGGCCCGTTCGGTTACCGACAAGGCACCGCGGGCGTCCAGCAGATTGAAAGTATGCGCGGCTTTCAGGATCATTTCGTAGGCAGGAAGGGTCAGTTTTTCACCGATTAGCCGCTTGGCTTCAGATTCGAAATTGGCAAACAGGGTAAAGAGCAGTGGCGTGTTGGCGTGTTCGAAGTTATAGGCGGATTGTTCCACTTCATTTTGATGATAGACGTCGCCATAGGTCAGGTATTTTTTCACTCCCCGGTCGACCCATTCCGTCCAGATCAGGTCGTAAACGTTTTCCGCTCCTTGCAGATACATCGCCAACCGTTCGAGACCGTAGGTAATTTCGCCGAGAATCGGTTTGCAGTCAATGCCGCCCACTTGCTGAAAATAGGTGAATTGCGTGACTTCCATGCCGTTGAGCCAGACTTCCCAACCCAGTCCCCAGGCGCCCAATGTCGGGTTTTCCCAGTCGTCTTCGACGAAACGCACGTCGTTTTGTTTCAGATCGAGCCCCAAGGCGGCAAGCGAGCCCAGGTAGATGTCCAGAATGTCTTCCGGTGCCGGTTTTAAAACCACCTGAAACTGGTAATAGTGTTGCATCCGGTTCGGGTTTTCACCGTAACGGCCGTCCTTGGGACGACGGGACGGCTGGACATACGCGGCTCTCCAGGGTTCAGGGCCGATAGCGCGCAGAAAGGTGGCGGTATGCGACGTACCGGCACCGACTTCCATGTCATAGGACTGAAGCAAGGCACAGCCTTGCCGGCTCCAGTATTGCTGGAGGGTAAATATAATTTGCTGAAAGGTGATCATGTCCGTTTCCCTCAGTTTTTCGAGCTTGGCGGGAAAATTTTTGCACAAGGGGAAATTCTAGCGGTTTTATGCGTGAAGGGGAAATAGTCGGTGTCGTAATGACACCGAAAACAGCGGGAATGGGTGGCATAGGGCAAAAAGGTCAGGGCGTCACGTCACGGGTCAGGGAAAGCGGAAGTTTGAAAAATAGGGGAACGAACCGTCACAGCGGGATCATCCCTTGTCACGGTTTGCGTCCGGTTAACAGCTTTCCTTGTGATAGCGGGTGATACGTTCGACTTCGTTTTTCGATCCCATGAAGACAGGGACGCGCTGGTGCAATTTTTCGGGGATCACGTCCAGCAACGGGATCAGTCCGTTGGTAGCGGCACCACCGGCCTGTTCGACGATGAAAGCCATCGGATTGGCTTCATAGAGTAACCGGATACGGCCGCCCGCTTCAATGTTACGTTCGTCGGCAGGATACATAAAGATGCCGCCACGGTTCAAAATACGGTGCATGTCGGTTACCATCGAGGCGACCCAGCGCATGTTGAAATCGCGCCCCAACGGGCCTGCCTTGCCGGCCTGTATTTCATCGAAGTAGCGTTTGACCGGAGCGAACCAGCGGCGCTGGTTGGACGCGTTGACGGCGTATTCGCTGGTCGATTCCGGTATTCTCATGCCGGGGTGGGTCAGCACCCACGATCCCATTTCACGATCCAGTGTAAAACCGTTGACGCCGCGGCCGGTTGTCAAAACCAGAACGGTTTGCGGGCCGTACAGGGCGTAACCGGCCGCGATCTGGCGACGTCCCGGCTGGAGAAAGTCAGCTTCCAGCGCATCGGTCTTGTCTTTCGGCATTTCCAGCACGGAAAAGATGGTACCGATGGACACGTTAACGTCGATGTTGCTGGAGCCGTCTAACGGATCAAACAACAACAGGTAGTTGCCGTGTGGATAGGTTTTGGAAATGGGGTGAATGGTTTCCATTTCTTCGGACGCGATGGCCGCCAGATAACCTCCCCATTCGTTGGACTCCAGCAGGATTTCATTGGATAAAACGTCCAGTTTTTTCTGGACTTCGCCCTGGATGTTTTCGGTTTCGTTGCTGCCCAGTATGTTACCCAGCGCACCTTTACCGACAGAATGGCCGATGGTTTTGCAAGCTCGGCCGACGACTTCCAGCAAAAGCCGCAATTCTTCCGGTACAGTTCCATAACGGCGATTTTCTTCGATCAGGTGTTGCGTCAGGCTGATTCTTTTTGATCTCATGATGTTTTCTTTTCGTTGTTTTTCAGGCCGACAGGGTTTTTTCGATGATTTCGCGCGTGTCACGGGACAGCTTCTGTTGCGATACGCTTTCCAAAGCTTGTTTTGCCAGATTGCGCAGGGACGGAATGTAGCGCTTGTATTGATCCATACATCGGGCCAGTCTGGCGGCAACTTGCGGATTGATTTTGTCCAGCTCAAGCAAACGTTCTTTCCAGAAACGGTAACCACTCCCGTCGGGACAGTGAAATTGTGCCATATTGTTGTGGCAAAAGCCAAAGATGAGGCTTCTGGCCCGGTTCGGGTTTTTCAGAGTGAAAGCCGGATGTTTCATGAGTTTTTCGATGGCGGCGACATCGGTGTCGGGCGAAGTGGCCTGGAGCGAGAACCATTTGTCCACAACGAGCGGCTCGTTTTCATATTCTCGGTAAAAACGGGTCAATAGCTCGCCGGCTTCCGGCAGTCGGGCAAGACAGCCGGCATGCACTAGCGACGTCAATGCGGCCAGACGATCGGTCATGTTGTCGGCGTGGTTGTACTGGTCGACAGCCCGTTGGCAGTAATCGGTTTTTTCCAGCGCCAAAAGGTAAGACAAAGCAAGATTTTTCAGGGCGCGGCGACCGGCGTCCTGTGGCGTCGGTCGGTAATCGCCTTCCGTCCGGTTGTCGTGATAAGCCGCCTGCCATTCGCTTTCGAGCTTTTCGGAGAGGGTTTTACGCATGAACTGGCGTGCCTGATGGATGGCTGCCGGATCGATTTCATCCATTTTTTCCGCTATCATCATTTCACTGGGTAAGGTCAAGGCCAGTTCTCGTAGTGCCGGATCTAAAGAGGTGTCTGTCAGCACGGTTCTGAAGGCGTCGATGAAAGCATCGTCTAAAGACAGAGGCAAATTGTTCTGTATGGCTTTTGTCCATTCGACAAGGCGGCGCAATGCAAGATGCTGTCCGGCTTCCCAACGGTTGAAGTGGTCGCTGTCGTGGGCTAAGCGATGTTGCAGTTCTTCATCAGACTGTTCAAAGTCTAAAATGACGGGAGCGGAAAAATGGCGCAAGGCCGAGATAACCGGTTTTTCCGGTACGTCAATGAACGTGAAAGTCTGGCTTTCCTCAGCCAGTTCGAGGATGCGGGTAGTCGGTGCCAGCGTGTCTTTAGCGGAACGAATCGGCATATCCTGACCGCTCTTGTCCAGTAACCCGATGGCGACGGGAATGAGAAACGGCCGTTTTTCCGGTTGTCCCGGTGTGGGTGGGCACGACTGGGTCAGGGTGATGTCGAGTGTTTTGTTTTTTGCGTCGTAACGACTTTCCAGCTTCAAGCGAGGTGTTCCCGATTGACTGTACCAGCGTTCGAAGAGAGACAGGTCGCGGTGGTTGGCGTCTGCCATCGCTTTCAAAAAGTCGTTGCAGGTGACGGCTTGACCGTCATGGCGTTTGAAATACAGAGCCATACCTTTTTTAAAGCCGTCCTGCCCCAGAAGCGTCTGGTACATACGGACGACTTCAGCTCCTTTTTCGTAGACGGTGACGGTATAGAAGTTGTTGATCTCCTGATAGGAATCGGGCCTTACCGGGTGAGCCATCGGCCCGGCGTCTTCGGGGAACTGGAGCTGACGAAGGGTTCGCACGTCTTCGATGCGCTTGACAGAGCGACCTGAGTCGCTTCCGGTGCGATCGGCAGAAAATTCCTGATCGCGGAAAACGGTCAGTCCTTCTTTCAGGGAGAGCTGAAACCAATCGCGGCAGGTGACCCGATTGCCTGTCCAGTTGTGAAAGTATTCATGGCCGACAACGGACTCGATGTTGGCGTAATCCAGATCGGTAGCGATCCGGGGATGAGCTAACACGTAGCGGGTGTTGAAAATGTTCAATCCCTTATTTTCCATTGCCCCCATGTTGAAGTCGCTGACCGCGACGATCATGAAACGCTCCAGGTCGAGTTCAAGGCCGAAGCGGCTTTCGTCCCAACGAATGCTGTGTTTCAACGATTCCAAGGCGTGTGCAGTTTTGTCCAGATTGTCTTTTTCTACCCAGATCTGAAGCAATACGTCGCGTCCGTCAGCCAGTCTGAACGTTTCTTCACGACAGACGAGATTACCGGCCACCAGGGCGAAAAGGTAAGACGGTTTTTTGAAAGGATCTTCCCACCGGGCGAAATGGCGACCCGCCGGTAAATCTCCCTGATCGACGAGATTGCCGTTTGACAGCAGAATCGGATATTTTTCTTTATCGGCCCGGATCGTGACGGTATAGGTCGCCATAACGTCGGGTCGGTCAGGAAAATACGTAATTTTCCGAAAACCTTCCGCTTCGCATTGAGTGAAGAAATTGCCGTTGGAAAGGTACAGACCCATTAGCGACGTGTTTTTGTCCGGATGAATTAAAGTGTCGATGGCGAGGGTAACGGTGTCGGGTGCGTTTTCGATGCGCAGTTCGCCTCCGCTCCTGGTGTAGTCCGATCGGGAAAGGGATTGCCCGTTTAGTGAAATCCGGACGATTTCGGGTTCTTCTCCGTATAAAACGATGTCATGACTGTCAGAAGCCGGATTGTGACGCAGATGCAAGGTAGCGCCTACTTGTGTAACCGAGGGGCCCAGTTCGAAAATCAAGTCGATGTGATCGACCAGAAAGGACGGAACGGTGTAGTCGTGCCGATAGACGGTAGTGGATTCGGAAGAGGTCATTTTTCGTTTTTTCATGAACGTTTTTAAAAAAAGCCGGGACAACCGGACAGACCGGTATGCTTCAGAAAAGAGGTCACGGCAAAATATCCCTTTATTATCCTTCAGAATTCATGCGGGTGTAAAAAGAGAGGAGCCGTTCCCCTGCAGGGAGGGAGCGAAGGCAAGCTTTCCGGCCAGCCGGAAAGCTTTGGCAAAACAAGACGTTATCCTTAAGACAAAGAGCGGTCTTAAGCTACATTGGCCGGACGCGAATTTTGTGACGGCTTTTTGACGGCAGGCAGTACAGTCATTCCGGCAAAATCGGCATTCGTTTTCGAAGGCGAAAAACTGCTTTTCCGAACGGAGTCTTCCACACGATTGTCGAGAAATTCCCGAAAAGCGGTTCCCACTTCTTCATGCTTTAAAGCATATTGTACGGTTGCTTTCAGGTAACCGAGTTTGCTGCCGCAGTCGTAACGGGTTCCGTCGAACTGGTAGGCAAAGACGGGATCTTCTTTTAACAGGGAAGCGATGGCGTCTGTCAGTTGCAGTTCGCCTCCGGAGCCCGGACGCAATTTTCGCAAGTGGGCGAAAATGGCGGAGTCAAGAATGTAACGTCCGACGACACCCAGGTCGGAAGGCGCTTTTTCAGGTTCGGGTTTTTCGACGATTTCGTTGACAGAGACGAGATTGCCGAACGCTTTACCGCCGACCATGCCGTAATCGCGACTGCGAGTGACGTCGATTTTTTCAACACCAATAATGCTGTGACCGTGACATTCGTAAAGGTCGGCCATCTGACGCATGACAGGGATGTCAGCGTCCAACAGGTCGTCTGCCAGGATAACGGCAAACGGTTCATTTCTGACCAGTCTTTCAGCACACAGGACAGCGTGTCCCAGTCCCAGGGCTTCGGCCTGGCGTACAAAGTAGCATTCCACATTCCGGGGTTTGATGCTTTTTAAAACATC
>DBGFLV010000060.1:0-2914 GCA_048528425.1 Oxalobacter sp.
GGCTTCTAAGGCGTCTTTCCCTTTCGATGGCGGCGTTACTTTGCATCTTCAAATTGGCCGTCAGTTGGCCGATGATCAACGCCACCACCAGCATGACCCCGAATGTAATGGCGAATTGCGCGTCACTGATCGCGATCGAAAAGCGGGGCGGTACAAAGAAAATGTCGAAAAGGAAGACACTCACGAATGCGGCCAAAACGGCGGGTCCGCGTCCGAAGCGGACAGCGATGCCAGCCACGGCCAGAAGAAAAGCATGACGATGTTCGTCGGTTCCAGTGTTTCATTGAAAGGAATTGCAAAGAGCGTCACGAGCGCACAGACGATCAGCGTGGCCAGGTAACCTTTCCATTCCGATTTCGGCGGGAACGGCGGCATCCGGAGACGAGGAAGACGAAAGGTGTCTTGTTTTGCAACGGAAACCTGGATGATGTCGAGGTCGTCGGACTGCATTTCAATTTTTTGTGCCATCGATTTTTTCCACGGCCAACGCCAGCCGTGGGGGGTTCTGCCGAGAACCAGCCGGGAAAGGTTGTGATCCCGTGCATAACGTATCAATCCGGAAGCGACGTCGGAAACAGATTGGGTTACGACAGTAGCACCGAGGTCACCGGCGAGCTTTAAAAGTCGGGCCGCTCTTTCACGGGGCTGACTTGCGTTTTCAGGGACAGAAGAAGGCGATTCGATGTAGATGGCATGCCAGGGCACGTCGAGCTGGGACGCCAACCGGGCACTGCTGCGGACGACTTTTTCACCTGTTGCGTCAGGGACGACACAGGCGAGCAGGGCTTCACGATGGGGCCAAACCGTGGTACTCGCGTTTCTCAGGCGGTAAGCTTGTATTTCACCGTCAATGCGGTCTGCTGTGCGCCTTAAGGTCAGTTCACGCAGGGCCAGCAGATTTCCTTTGCGGAAGAAGTTTTTCGAGGCCAGCCGGGTCTGTTCCGGGAGATACATCTTCCCTTGCTTTAGCCGGAGAATCAATTCATCCGGGGGCAGATCGACGACAATGACTTCTTCGGCCTCGTCGAAAATGCGATCCGGTACTGTTTCCCTGACGAGAATACCCGTGATGCGGCTGACGATATCGTTCAGACTTTCTAAATGCTGGACATTCATGGTCGTCCACACATCGACCCCGGCATGCAACAGTTCTTCCACGTCCTGCCAGCGTTTGGGATGCCGTGAGCCCGGTACATTGCTGTGCGCGAGTTCGTCCACGAGAATCAAGGCGTCCGGATGCGTTTTGCCAAAGGACAGGGCAGCGTCGATATCGAATTCGTCGAAAGAGCGTCCGCGGTAAGGCATTTTTTTCAGGTCCAGCCGGGGAAGCCCTTTCGTCAGCGTGGCGGTTTCCGTTCGGCCGTGTGTTTCAACAATACCGATGACGACCGGTTTTGCCTGTTTTTGGGCTTCGTGGGCGGCCAAAAGCATGGCGTATGTTTTGCCGACTCCGGCCGAGGCGCCGAAAAATATTTTCAACCTTCCCCGACCGGCCTGAACTTCATCAGCGGTAACCTGCTTTAACAGGAGGTCTGGATTGGGACGCTTGTCGTTCATAATCGTTCATCAAGTTCATCGGAACGCAGGGCTCACACGATTTCGGTCAACAGGTTTCCGGTTCGTTTTCAGGCCCCTTTCTCAAGGATACGGCCACGTTCAATCTCGTCAAGTGCCAGATTCAGTTCCAACACATTGACTTTGGGTTCGCCCAGAAAACCGAAACGCGGATAGGTCGCGTATTTTTTGACCAGTTCCTGAAGTTTCTCTTTCGGCAGGTTTCGGACGCGAGCAATGCGTCCGATCTGATAATCGGCTGCGGCCTTACTGATGTGCGGGTCTAATCCGCTAGCCGAAGACGTTACGAGGTCGACCGGAATCGGCAACGGATTTTCCGGATCGGCTGCTTTCAACCTGGCGATACGATCTTTTACCTGGTCGGTTAATGTCGGATTGGTCGGTCCCAGATTCGAGCCCGAAGAAGCGGCAGCGTTGTAACTGTAGGGCGAGGTGGCAGAAGGCCGGCTCCAAAAGTACTTGTTCTCGCTAAAATGCTGGCCGATCAGACGCGAGCCTACCGGACGTCCGTTTTTCCAAATCAGGCTCCCATTCGCCTGATCGGGAAAAACGGACTGGGCGATACCGGTGATCAGAAGCGGATAGGCCATACCGGTCAAAACCGTCATCACAATGAGCAAGATAACCGACGGATAAAGCATCTTTTTCAGAAAAAAGGAAAAGCTGAAGTTTTTCATAATAACCCTCTGTTTTTTACATCAGTCCGGAAAAGGATAAAAACAGGTCAATCAGTTTGATCCCGATGAACGGAGCGACGACACCGCCTAGCCCATAGATAAGCAAATTGCGTCGCAGCAGTGAAGCCGCTCCGACAGGACGGTATCGGACTCCTTTTAAAGCCAATGGAATCAGACAGATGATGATCAGTGCGTTAAAGATCACGGCACTCAAAATGGCCGACGCCGGGCTGGCCAGCCGCATCAGATTCAACGCCTCGAGCTGAGGGTAAGTGACGACAAAAGCTGCCGGAACAATAGCGAAATATTTTGCAATGTCGTTAGCAATACTGAACGTCGTCAACGAACCCCGGGTCATCAGCATTTGCTTGCCCGTTTCCACAATTTCAATCAATTTGGTCGGATTGCTGTCCAGATCGACCATGTTGCCGGCTTCCTTGGCGGCCTGGGTCCCGGTATTCATAGCGACAGCTACATCGGCCTGCGCCAAAGCCGGCGCGTCGTTTGTGCCGTCACCGGTCATGGCGACCAACCGCCCTTCCGCCTGATAATCACGAATGAGTTGCAGTTTGGCTTCCGGGGTCGATTCCGCCAGAAAGTCGTCGACCCCGGCTTCGGCTGCAATAGCTGCTGCGGTTAGGCGGTTGTCACCGGTCACCATA
>DBGFLV010000061.1:0-7612 GCA_048528425.1 Oxalobacter sp.
CGGGCCTCCGCTGCCCGATCCGTTAAAGGTACCGTCGTCGGGTGAGGTGGAATTTTTGGCCGGCGAACCGCTGAAAGTCTTTTCATTTACGGAGGAGGTATTATCGGAAAGCTGGGAAACCGTCTGTTTTCCGGCTGGACGGCCCTGTTCGGCAAACATCGTCTTTTCCGGCAAACGGGTCAGTTTTTTTCGGGCAAATCGGAAAGGGCTTTCCGGTTTCGACAAAGCCGCCTTTGACGAAGCTCCACCTTTATCGTGTCGTCCAACCGTTCCGGCTGCATTGCCGTAGAGTACGCCAACGAGTGGAACCGGTCTTTCGGCCGGAACGGTTGCGTCTTTTGACATCAGCCACGTTACGAACAGACCATGCACAGATAGCACAGCCGCAAAACAAATCCATCCTTTCCGGCAATTCGAAAAGACCGGAACGGACGGGATGGACAAACTGTTTTTACGGTTCATAAAAAGCTATGTTCGGAAAAAGCGGGCAAGGTTTTCACAACGGCTATTGTAGCCGCGAACCGGTTCGACGCCTATCGGGTGATGAGTGCCCTTGTCTTTTTGCCTGAATAAGCCGGAAACGGCCATAAAAGGGAGCGAACGCGCCTGCCGAATCCGGAAACTTCGCCGGAAAGGACTTGCCGGGAACCGACAGGGCAGAGTATAAAGACGTTCTTTGCATTCAAGGCGACTCAAACTGATGGGCAACACCAAACCGGTCAAAACCAATTCCCGGCTGTTTTTACTGATTGTCATGGGCATGATGTCCGCTTTCGGCCCGTTTGTGACGGACTTTTACTTGCCCGGGTTGCCTGCTCTGGCCGTTTACTTCGACACTACGACGTCATGGGTGCAACTGAGTCTGACTTCCAGCATGCTGGGACTGGCCGGCGGTCAACTTTTAATCGGGCCGGCAAGCGACCGATACGGCAGAAAGCGCCCCTTGGTTTTGTCGATGGTGCTTTTCATCGTTTCAACTGCTGCCTGTTTGTTGGCCTGGAACATCGAATCGTTTGTTTTTTTCCGGGTTTTTCAGGGCATTGCCGGGGCAGGCGGTGTCGTCATTTCCAAATCGGTCGCAGCCGATCTGTACCAGGGAAGGGAATTGAACGACTTCTTTTCACTGCTGATGGTGATCAACGGATTGGCGCCCATCGTCGCTCCGGTCGTTGGCGGTTTCGTCATGAAATATACCGATTGGCAGGGCATTTTCTTCATTTTGTTGGCAGTGGGTGTCGTCCTGTTCGTTATCAGTACGGGCTTTTGCGAGTCCCTGCCGGAACATCGGCGCATTCCAGGCAGTGTGTTCAATTCGTTCGCCAAATTCGTCCCCCTTGTCAGGAATAACGGATTCATGCATTTCGTCCTGATCCAGATGGTTTCGATGGGCGTTTTTTTCACTTACATCGCTTCCTCCCCTTTCCTGATCCAGGATTACTTTCATCTCGATGCATTCGCCTACAGCGTCTGTTTTGCCGTCAACGCTTCCGGCATGATCGTCGGCAGCCGGGTCACATCCCGTTTTTCCAGTGTATTTACAGCTTTGCAAGTCGGTGTGATCGGTCTTTTTTTCTCCAGTCTCGCTTTTATCGCTGTTTTGGTTTTCGGCGGTGCTTTCTACTGGATGGAAGCGTTGTTGTTCGCGATGATGGGGTTTCTCGGCATGATTTTGCCGACTTCCACTTCGCTTGCTCTGACGCTGGAACGAAAAAATGCCGGCGGTGCTTCGGCTGTCATCGGTTTTTTCCTGTTTCTCTTCGGTGCGGTCGTTTCACCCCTGACCGGTTTCGGCAACATGATCGCTTCCATCAGTGTCATGACGCTGGTTTGCTGTGTTCTAGCGCTCTTTTTCCTCTTTGTCGCAAAAAAACGTTCTGGTTCGTTGGCCTGACACCGATCGTCGGTAACGGAACACCGGCTGGAACAAGCCAGTTTGTTTCCGATCGATCCGGTCGCGTTCCGGAACCGGTTTTGCCAAGATAGCGATTTGCCCGCTTCCTGTTGTAAAAAAACCCGTTTCCCTGTCCAAAAGGTTTTTTTTGGACGGCGGGATCGGATGACTGAATAAAAATCAAAGTCATCTGTGACAGTTCGTTGTGTAGTAAAGTCATCGGCCACCTGGCCGGAAAAATTGACTTTAACACGACACAGGACATGAAAATGATCGATAAACGAGCGGTACCTGTTACGGTACCCTTATTTTTAAGTGCCCTAATCGCCAGTCCGGCGATGGGTGCTGACGTCGTAGGCGAAACGGTCGCCGACAATATCACCTACGATTACCATGAGGTTCGGGTCGATGTACCGGCTGTGCCGGACGACGGTGACCACAGTGTCGGACTGTTCGTTTCTTCTTATCCGACGTATCATCCCGTCACTATCCAGATTAACGACGCCCTGAAAATCACCGCGACCAACGGTACTACCCAAGGAGGTACTACCGGGTTTTCGACAGGCCAGGATTTTACGGTTACGGGCAAGACGTTGGAAATTGATGCTTCCGGCGTTTCTTCGGGGTCAGGGGCAGTCCACGGCTTTTCCATTCATAACGGGGTCGATCCGTCCACACCGGCTTATGCCAACATTGAAGTGGACAATCTGGTCGTTAAAGCCGATGCGCCGAATTCCGAAGCGAGAGGCTTTGAAATCGGTCAGGGTACGATCGTCAACATGCGGGGCAAGAGTTTGGACGTGCAGGTCAGCGGTGACTACGCTACCGGTATCTTCGACTGGCATTACGGCGATCCGGCCGACCGGGTAACCAATATGAATTACGATACGGTGACGGTGACTGCACAAGGAAACGGTCGGGAAAATGAGTGGTACGCCTATAACGGTATCTGGGCCAGCGACGGCGAAGTCAACATCAACGCTCGTAAAACCACGGTGGTTGTCCAAAACACGAATTCGGCGGATACCCATGCGCTGGTGGCGAATGGTGCCAACGGCGCCATCAATGTAACGGGCGATGTCGAATTGCGTTCGACTAACCGTAACGGGTTGAGTTATGCGGCGCGAGCATGGAACGGAGCGAAAATCCGGATGGGTGAGTACGGTGTGGATGATGGGGTCGTGCGGGTTGTCCAGGGCAATCTGTTGACACAACAGGACGGCACCGAGATGACAATGAGTTTTACCAATGACGCATCCAGTCTGACGGGGAATGCCAGAACCTACGGCGGCGCGACCAATCTGACGGTGACTAACGGAGCCCACTGGAACATGGCAGGAAACAGTACAATCAGCAAGCTTTACGCTGCAAACGGAGGGGTCATCAGCCTGAACTATATACCCGATGTCTTCCAGACGTTGACCGTCGACCGGTTACAGGGTGAAGGGGCGAACTTTCATCTTACTGTCGACATTGATGCCGACGCGGCCGACACCGTCAAAATCGGTAACGGCAGCGGTGCCCATCAAATTCTCGTTCACAGTACCGGTGCCGAACCCCAGCGCCAGCGTATGAACACCTATTTGGTCGAACAGGAAGCCGGCAGCGCCACATTCACGCTGGCCAACCGGGCCCGGTTGGTCGATGCCGGTGTTTACGTTTACGATCTGCACCACGAAACGAACGCGACCACGGGAACCGGAACCGGCTGGTATCTTCATCGCTATGATCGGGAAGACCCGGAACATCCCGACCCGGGTACGCCTGAGGAACCGGGTCAACCTGATCCGGGTTCGCCCGAAGAACCAGGTCAACCCAATCCAAGTACGCCCGAAGAACCGGGTTTGCCGATTTTGCCTGAACCCCCTCTGTCACCGACCGCTGAAGCCGTCGTGACCCTTTCAGGCGTTTCGTCGTCCTATTCCATGTGGCACAGCCAGTTGGCCGATCTCAGAAAACGTCTGGGCGAAGTCCGTGACGACACCGCTTTAAACGGCGTCTGGTTCAGAACTTTCGCCCAGAAAGACAAACTGGACGGTCTTTACCGGACCCGCTTCTCCCAGGATGTCTACGGTGCTTCTCTGGGTTACGACCGGGCGATCCGTACAGACGATGCCAACCGGTGGCTCTTCGGTGTCAAGGGGTCCTATACCAAAGCTGATCAGGATGCGAACGGTATCTGGGGCGGATCGGGCAAAAACGAATCGTTTGGAGCCGCTCTTTACGCCACCTGGACGCATGTCGACGGCTGGTACGCGGACGGTATCGTGACCTGGGATCGCTATCGGCAGGAAATCAAGGATCACATGCTGGATGGAACACCGGTGTCCGGTCATTTTAACCGTTACAGTGCCGGTGCCAGTATCGAAGGTGGCCGGAAAATTGCACTGTCCGGTGACTTCTTCATTGAACCGCAATTACAACTGTCTTATTTCTGGCTCAAAGGTAAAAACTTCACCATGAACAACGGTATGGAGGTCGAGACGGAAAATGCCGACGTCGTCACCGGACGGGCAGGCGTTGTCATCGGCAAGCAGTGGCAAATCAGTCCCAGCCGCTGGGTGCAACCGTATCTGAAAGGCGGCGTCATTCATGAGTTTACCGGCGACGACAAAACCGTGATCAACACCATCCATACGTTCGACGGCGACATTGCCGGAACGCGGGGTTACTACGGTGTCGGCCTGGACTGGAGAATCAACGGACAGGCGCGGCTCTACGGCGAAGTGGAACGGCAGGATGGCGACCACATCAAGTCGTTATGGAATGCCACCGTCGGGTTGCGAGTCGCTTTCTAGCGGGCGGCACCGGTGGGAAAGCCGTGACTGTATCACGGCTTTCTGCCGTTTTACGTGTCTGGTTTCGGGCAGGACATTACGATTTTTGCGGCCGGCAATAGACTAATGCGGAAGAACCGCAAAGTATGAAAAACCGGTCTTTGACAAGACTGGTCAGATTACGAGAGCTTGAGAATCCGCCGAAGCGCTGTTCGGACTGATGCAGGGTGAACAAGTCGCGTCACGGGCCCGTTCTTTTTTCATGCGATCGCTGAAAAAGGGTGAGTCTGCTGTTGTTGAAATCACGTTTTTACCAACCGGACCCGGCAGAGACGGCACGCGAACTGAGACCGGAACAAAAGAGTGCGGTAACCGGCAGTTTCAGGCCTATTTTTTCAGGAAAGGCAAGAAAAACGGATGACGTCAAAAGTGTTCTTTTTTCGGTCCGTACTGCCGCAAGACTTCGAACAGACGGGACAAGTCGATTGGTTTGGGGAGATAAACGTTCATGCCTGCTTCAAGCGATTTTTCGACGTCTTCGTCGAATGCGTTAGCCGACAGACCAATGATGGGAATGGTTTTGGCGTCCGTTCTCGGTAATCCCCGGATGACCCGGGTGGCGTCCAGCCCGTTCATCACCGGCATCTGCACGTCCATCAGAATCGCCAGATAACTCTCCGGCAGAGACACCAGGAATTTTTCTACGGCTTCCTGTCCGTTTGTTGCGGTGTCGACTTTCAGCTGGCGGGTCTCCAACAGCATTTTCGCGATTTCCCGGTTGATGTCGTTGTCTTCCACCAGCAAGACTTTTTGGGCAATCAGGGAAACTTCCGCCGTTTCTCCGGCTTTTTCCGCTACAGGTTGGATAACTGATTGCAAGAATTCGCGGACTGTCGAGGTAAATAACGGCTTTTGCAACACGTAGTCAATGCCTGCCTTCCGGATTTCCGAACGGATTCCCTGGGCGTCATAGGCGGCCACACCCAGTTTGATGTCTTCCATGAAACGGTAACGGATCGTCCTGGCCAGTCCGGTGACGTCCGAATAAGGCCATTTCCATTCCAGCAGGACGACAGAATACGGTTTGCCCTGTTCGCCAGCGGCTTTCAGCTCGTGAAGCGCTTCCTCTTCCGATGAAACGGTTTTGACGGTGACCCCGAAACGCTTCAGTAATTCTTCCAGATTCTCTGCCGGTGTGGAAGTCGTGTTGACTGCCAGAATGGAGAGGCCCGAAAAGTCTTCCTGTTCCGACATCGTTTCTGCAATTTCATTGTCTGCATTCAGCCAGACGTGGGCCTTGAACGTACTGCCTTTCCCGGGTGCGCTGGTGACCTGGATGGAGCCGTTCATCAGATGAACGAAACTGTTGGCGATCGCCAGACCCAGGCCCGATCCACCCCGGTTTTCCCGTTGTTCCTTGTCCTGCTCAAAAGGCTGGAAGATTTTGCTCATGAAGGCAGCGTCCATTCCGATACCTGTATCGCTGACCGACAGGACGAGTTCCCGCGTCTTGTCGGTACGCTGTCCTTCATCCACGGTAAATTCTATACGGCCCCCGGCGTCGGTGTACTTGATGGCGTTACCCAGCAAATTGAACGCGATCTGTTTCAGTTTCAGTTCATCCCCGACATACCATTCCTGAACTTTTTCCGAAACGTCCACGTGGAAGGCAATGCGTTTTTTATCGGCTTGTGCATAAAACAGCGTGGCGATGTCCCGGGTGAAGGCAGCGAAATTGAACCGGTGGTTCCTGAGCTCCATTTTCCCGCTTTCGATTTTGGACATGTCCAAAATGTCGTTGATCAAAGACAGCAGAAACTGCGCGGACGTATCCAGTTTGTCAAGGCAGTCCGCTATTCTGTCCGGATCGTTTACGGCATCCCTGGCCATGGAAATCAGTCCTGTAATGGCATTCAGCGGCGTTCGGATATCGTGGGACATGCGGGAGAGGAAATCCGACTTGGCATGACTGGCCCGCTCGGCCATCTCGAGGGCGCTGCGCAGCATTTCGGTTCGTTCCTGAAGCTTTTTGTGAAGCTCGCGCAATTCGGTCACGTCCGTGATGTCGATGTAAATGACCAGATAGACCGGATCATCCCTTATCCAGTCGATACATTCAGCGTTGAGCTGAAGCCAGGCGTCTTCGCCATGCCGGTTTTTGACCTGTACGACGAAACGAACCGGTTTGCCTTCACGCATCAGGGGCAGGTTTTCGGACAGGGCCTGCCGGTTGTCGGGTGTGTCGAGGTTGAAAAGCGCATAGGGCGGGTCTTGTTCTGTCCGTTTACCGAAAAATTCGACGAACCGGTCGTTGGCTTCGACAAAGGCGCATTCCCGACCGTTTTTTAGGCAAAATTTGGCTACGAATCCTGGCAAGTTGTCATAAGCAACCGATCTTTCCTTCTCGGTTTTGATCACTCTGCTGATGTCCGAGAAAATGGTGTAGACGATTTGCTTGCCGTCGACGAATTCGTTGGTGAAGGCACCGACCAGTTTGGTCCAGATGTACTTGCCGCCCTTGACCGGCATTTTGAAGATGGCTTCGTAGCGATCCTGACCGTTTACCATTGCCGATTCAACTTTTTTCTGAAGTTCGAGAAGCAGATCGGGATCGTTTTTGAAGTACTCGGTGACGTGATTGTGGAAAAGGGCTTCGTATTCTTCTTTAGGGTAACCGATTGTCCGGTAGTAACAGTCGTTGGCCCAGAGTACGGTGAAATGCTCGTCCAGAAGATGTCTTGAAACGCTGACGTGCATGGCGCTCATCAGGGTTTTGTACTCGTAATCCAGTACTTCGTACCGGTATTTTTCCGTAGTCGGAGACATGGCGTTTTCGCTTGACCTGATAACGGATACTGCACTGTTATCAGGAGGTTTTCTGTCCACTATAAAAAGATGATTCTGTTTTTACCTTCTCTTTGCTTTACTGGGAAAAAACACGTCC
>DBGFLV010000062.1:0-5771 GCA_048528425.1 Oxalobacter sp.
CTTCGATGCGCTCGTCAATCCGGGCTTGATCGACATAGCGGAATTGGCAAACGAGATTGCGGCAAAAGAAAGCACGACAACCCGTTTGGCCAACGCTGACGCAGGGTACGACAAAACTCCGAGCTACGTACGTTTTTCAAACGGCATGCAAATCTGCTGGGAATACCACCGGGTCGAACAACAAATCCAATCCGTCACCTTCCCGGTCGCCTTTGCTTATGCTCCCAATGTTCTGACGACAGTAAGAGCCAATCTTGCGGCCGGAGGGGAATACACTACGCGCGTGTTGACGTATCCGGCCTATTTCGACATCACGGCGATTTGCAACACGTCGGTAGTAACCGGCGTCAGTTTTTCTTATACCGCCTTCGGACAATGGAAATAGCAGGGTAAAAATGGTGGGTAAAATACTGAGTAAACCTGTGTGGGCGACAAACGTATTACCGCAGCGCTCTGAAGCGACAAAAACAGAACTGTCATGAAAAACAGGAGCAACTGTGACGGCATGTCGCATTGCCTGAACCATCGAAACCGACAATGGAAGAAATCGCGCTGCCGAACTCTTGAAAATCGGCAGTGAATGCTTTCGTCTTGTCATGAAGTCGTCTGAACCGGACCGGATATGGAAATGTCAACCTTCAGTCATCAAATCGCTGAAGTGAAAGCACACCGAGTCAATGTGCAAGCGGAGTTTTCGGAATGACGCCAGAGAATCAAACCCGGGGGATCAGTTTGGCCGATCTGAAGAAGACACCATGAGCAAACGTCGCGCGTTGCTTCTTCAGATCGGAACACGTGCGCTCGGAAAACGGCGGCGAGAGATTTACTAAACACGCACACGACCGTAAATGAAGTCAAGAGGCCGATCGTCGAAATTGCCTTGCCGTATCCGCCTACACAAGCCGGACGATGCGGGGGAACAAAAAACGGGCCGCGAAGGCCCGACTTTCCTGAATCACACGATATGAATGATAACGCACACTGCTGCTGATTCTACAGCAAGACGACTAAGTTCTTGATTTGATTGGTCGGGGCGAGAAGATTCGAACTTCCGACCCCTTGCACCCCATGCAAGTGCGCTACCAGGCTGCGCTACGCCCCGACGTAATTTGAGATTATAACAGCGTATTGACGGAATGGGCACCGTTTACATCCCGATGTGTCGGAAAAATGACGGCTTCGAGCGTTGCCGAAAGCAATTTTTATAATCGGGCTCTTCAAGGGCAGATCCATTCTCCCGTTCGTTATGCACCGTGTGGATTGAAAAGCGTGACGCCCCGAGCAGTGAAAGGAGGAAATGCCCAAGACGCAGGATAGTCCGTTTGATTCGGAATTCATCGTTTCTGTAATCGAACTCTTTTTTTTGCTCCAAACGGACGGCCCCATTTCCGTTCCGTCACGCCGGAAAGTCTGTTTAGAAACCAGGTCGGTAAAACAGCCTTAACACCATCAACCGGCAACCCTGTCAAAAGACGTCCCATTCCCTGACAGTCGGAAAGGCATCCGGGTGCCGTTTGTCGGGTGTCTCATGCGTATCTGAAACAGCCGCCTCTTTTGACTGGTTCTTTCCTCAAGAACACCGGCCGGAAAAACAGCGTTAGCCCGAGTAACAAAGCGACTTTTCACCGGCTTGTCCTGTCTAAAGCGTTCGCGCGTCTTACACCGCGCTCATAAACTTCAGTGGTTCCGAGGCCTTGAAACTGTCTGACACTTCTCCCGAGTACACTTCACCATTTTGAACCGTCAGCTTTTTGACCGGCGCTCCTTCCCTAAAGTCCATTTTGTCCAGTGCGATCCAGAACATATTGGGCAACGTGGCGGAATCGAAATAATAAACCCGATTTTTCTGATCCGATACGGTACGCCAGAGCGTTGACGCAATGTTAGGCTTGTCGGGGGTAGTGATGCCCAACGGTACGCTGACAGCACGGGCGACACTCAAGACCTCGTAAATGGCCTGATTGTCGTAAGAGTGGCCGGGAATGCCGCGGATGTATTGGGGCGCCAGTTTTTTGGGCACAGCCTCTAGGAAAAACGACGCACGGGCGAACCGGTCGGCTGACCGGTTGGTTCCCGGCAGGAAAGCAGTGCCGCCGACCTCTTTCCAGTATTCGTTAATGGCCAGCTGTTGACTGTACACCGGGGAATTCGTCAACACGGTGTAATCCCGACTGTGGTAAATAACCAGTTTGCCATTGATGTATTCGAAGATGGCCGAGTCACCTGTAGCGTCTGAAATGGACAGATGGACTTTGGCTTCCGTTCCGTTGGGAATCGGTTGCGTCGCCACCAGCCGGAGAGGATTTTTCTGCTGGTCGCGAACGGCTTCTTCAACCGTGGCGTAATTGTCCAGAAAGTACTGGAGCCACAGGCTTAAAGCCAGAACCTTTTCGCCTTTGGCCGGTTTGCCGTAATCGGACTCCACCAGAAAAAGTAAATTGGCGACGAATCCTTTTTCATTCATCCCATCCGAGTTTCCGGCTTCGTAGCTCGATACACTGACACTGCCATAGCGCGACACCCAGTTCAGGGAATCAGGGCCGGCCAGACCGTTTCGCCGTATTCCACGCGGGAAAGCCCAGAGGTTGGTCATCATGTCTTCTTTCCAGTCCATGTTGCGGCCGGTTGCTACCATGTTCTGATCTCCGACGTACAAAATACGCGTACAGGCTCCGGCCTCCGGCGCGGCAAGCGACGTCCCGGCCAAAGCCGCAACACACGCCGACAACAACAGGACGTGTTTCCCCTTTTGCATGTTTCTCCCTTTCACCCTTGTGTTATTCACCAGCCGTTCCACGGCCATCCGTCCGGGATACCCTAGTTGATCCCGTTAACGACATGGTGAGCGCAAACGGAACGCGGCTTTTTTACCGTAATCAATAAAACCGGAATGAATGAGCGCCAATACCACCGTTCCGTCTTCTTTTGCTACAAAATGCCTGGGTCACCCTATTGATTTTTCGGTCTTTTTGGCAAATCATGCCAACCCTTATACAATGTCTTCATGTCGGTCGGTAAAGCGTATCCGTTTCCGGAAACGTTCCGTTTTTTCCGATCACCCGGCGGGAAAAGCCGTTTGACCTGTCAGCACGACAGAACAATCCGCGCAAAGAATACGCGGCAGCTTGCCGGAAAACGCCCTTCATTCAACAACCCTAAAGGAAAAATGATGAAACGCCTGTTTTTTATCCTGTTCGCCATGTTCTTTGCCGTGTCCGCTGAAGCGGCACCGGCACAGGACGCCTCCATTGAAAAACTGTTGACGTTAACTCACTCGAAAAAACTGAATGCCGAGGCCATCGCCGACTCCGACGACATCATTGAAACCACGCTGAAACCCCTGCTGCACGGAAAAGGCATGACGGAAGAAAAAAAGAAAATCATCGACGATTTTCTCAATCAGTACAAAGCCATCGTCAAAGACGAACTGAGCTGGGAAAAAACGTTGCCGGAATATCTCCGGATTTATCGGGAAACGTTTACGGAAGAAGAAATCCAGAGCCTGATCGCTTTTTACGAATCGCCGACCGGACAGATGTTCATCCGGAAAACACCGCAGATCATAGAGAAAATGTCCGACTTCATGCGTGAAAAACTGGTTTCCATCATGAGTCGTTTGAATACGGCGCTCACTGAAACGTTGAAAGCGAACGCGTCCGACCGGACGGCAGTGTCGGAAAAACCGTAAAAACGCGACAGATCAACCATGCCGACCGTTTTCTCTCACGTCGCTGCCCCGCTTGCGCTGGCTCTGGGACAGGAAAAAAACGATATCCCCCCGATTGACGGCAGCTGGTATCGTCGCGGCCGTGTTACCCGATGCGGACGGGATTGCCTTCTGGACCGGTATCCCGTACGTCTCCGCATTCGGCCATCGCGGTCTGACGCATTCCCTGTTGTTCGCCCTGTTGTGTGCCCTTCTGGGAGCGGCATGCTGTCGTTTTCAGCAAACGACAGCGACGGCAGCCTTTTTCTTTATCGGCTGCGCCATCGTTTCCCACATCGTTTCGGACAGTGCGACCAACGGAGGATTGGGCACAGCGCTTTTATGGCCTTTTTCACAAGAACGGTTTTTCCTGCCGGTGCGACCGATCGAAGTCTCACCGATAACGCCGGCCCGCCTGATGTCGTCCCGGGATCTGAAAGTGCTTGTTTCGGAATGGCAGTGGATATGGTTGCCGTCGTTTAGCCTGTTTCTTGCCCTCGTAGTCTTTCGCCCGGCGCTCAAAACAAAACGCACTTGAAAAAACGTCGGCTTTCTTGGCCGCGCCCGTTCACAGCACAGGACTTTGAACTTTGACCGGTCGCATGGTTTTGCCGGTACAAAAGAGTTTCCAACCGGCCGCCGTCCGATCCAGTTCGCCGTCCACAAACGCCGCTTTCGACTTCTGCCGTTTTCCGGCAGCGTCCGTCTCCGTAAATTCGAGACACAGAACAGAGCCGTCTTCATTGGAAATGACCGACTGCAACGCCATCGACTCCGGACGGTCGAGTCGGCTTCTCAACAACAAGGCAGCCGTCAAACCCCGCTGCGACAGTTGCGCATCGTGCCGTTCCTGAACGATTTCTTCATACGGTTTTTCAACCCGATCCTTGTTCAGATAAAAACTGACACCGAAGCCGGCTGCAAGCAGCAACATGACTACCAGTAGTATGATCTTGATCCGTTTTCCTTTTTTGGGACCCAGCGAATCGCAATGCGGACACTTGATGACGTCGTCTTCGATTTCCCGGCCACACACCTTACATTTAACCAATGCCATAGGGATGAAATCCATTCTGCAACTGAATCAAAGTAAGTAGTATAGCAATTAATCGTCACGCTACCCTGCTTTATTCCGTTGACTTTCGTGCGACCATACCGATCAGGGCGGACATACCGGTATGCCTTGCCCCTTCCCGAATAAAGGCGTCGTAACACGTTAATTCGCAAAGGGTGAGTGAGCGGAAACTGTCGCGCAATAGCGCTTCCGTGTAAAGGTGCTCCCGCAGAGGAGGACCGCCAGTTTTGAACTCTAGCTGTTTCGGCGTGTATCCCTGTAGGATCAACACACCACCGGGTTTCAGCGTACGGATACAGTTAGCGAACAAACGGGTTCGCATGTTCGGCGTGGCAAACTGGGCGAAAATGACGACCACCACGTCGTACCGGTCGGGAACCCATTCCCAGTCGTCGATACCGGCTACTGAATAATTCACGCTGACCTGAGCGTCACGAGCCAGTTTCCGCGCTTTTTCAACTGCTTTTTCGGACAGGTCGAAAGCGTCCACATCCAGTCCCTGTCGGGCACACCAGACACTGTTGCGTCCTTCTCCGTCAGCCACCAACAAGGCCTTGTCACCGGCTTTCAAGTAACGCTTTTGTTCAGTCAGATAAGTGTTCGGCTCCGTACCGAATACATAGTCCGGTACATTGAACAACTCGTTCCAGACTCTGGCCGGTTTCCCCGGATCAGGTGCAGTTTTACTCACAATTTTCTCCTCCGGCTTTCAGCAAAGGCAATTGCTCCAGCATGTTTTTGAGTTTGATAGCCACCCGCGGCATCGGTTCGGCCACCGTAAGACCGACCACATCGTACCGGGAAGACACGTCATTGATTAAGCGGACAACGGACGGGATCGGCATCCCACCGGGTTCAACCCCGACCCCGGCAATCAATTCAACCGGGTCGATCACATCCAGATCGAAATGAATGACCACCTTGGAAACCCCTGTATTTTCCAGCCACTTCATTACCGATACGCTGTTTTCGGCCACGTCGGCAGGCGAA
>DBGFLV010000063.1:0-7963 GCA_048528425.1 Oxalobacter sp.
AATAGATTTCTTCGCCTTCCGGCCCCGTGCGTTTGTGGATGCCAGGAGCCAGGTATTCCATGTTGACCTGATGAACGATCCCGAAGCCGGGAGGAACCACGCCGAACGTGTCGAAAGCCTGCATGCCCCATTTCATGAACTGGTAGCGTTCGCGATTGCGATCGAATTCGAGTTTCATGTTGAGATCCAATGCGTCGTTTCGACGGAAATGATCAATCTGGACGGAATGATCCACAACAAGATCAACCGGAACCAGCGGTTCGATTTTCTTGGGATTCTTGCCGGTCTGAACGGCGACGTTGCGCATGGCAGCCAGATCGACCAGAAGCGGAATACCGGTAAAGTCTTGCAGAATCACCCGGGCGACCACGAACGGGATTTCGTGTGTACGAGCTTCGTCCGGTTTCCAGTTCGCGAGCTGGCGAACGTGTTCTTCCGTAATTTTCCTGCCGTCACAGTTTCGAAGAACCGACTCGAGGACAATCCGGATGGAAACGGGCAGACGGGACAGATCAAGCCCCAGTTCTTTTCCCAGTTCGGGAAGGGAATAGAAGTAACCCTGCTTTTTTTCTGAAATGGCAAATTCTTTAAAGGTATTCTTGAAGGAACGCGACATGAAAACTCCAAAACGAATGGCCCTTTTGGGGGCCATTCATCAGTCAAACTGAAACAAAAAACAATCAAAAATGAACAAATTAGTTCGGTTTGGCGGCTGCTAAAGCTTTTCTTTGTTCAGGGTTACGGCATTCATTGGCCAACTGACTTCCTTTTTTGATGTCTAGCAGCATGCTTTTGGCCGGAATATTGATCCAGACGAGACCGGTTTGTTTGTCTTCGTAACGGTCGGCACCTGTCGTCGTCGCCATACGAAGCATGCGATGCATTTTGTTGCGCCACTGCAAGTTGATGAAACTCGGGTCGTCGGACTTCTTGTAAACAGTGAACTTGTTGCCGAGTTCACAATTATATTGCGATCCGGTCAATCCCGCTACATTGACGACTTCCGTTTCCTTTTCGGAAACGGATTCTTTTTTTACGGTTTTCCTGACGGTTTTTTTAACGCTTTTGGTTTTGGCAACCGGTTTGGCGTGAACAACGCCATAGGAAAAAGGAACGGTGAAGCCTGCGACAACGAAGAAGGCAGCCAGAAATTTGTGCATGATGTAGCCTCATTCAAAAGATGGACGCGCGTTGGTAACGCACATGTGTATGATAATAGTGCTGACAAGGGAACTGCAAGCGTTGATAAAGCGAATTCCAACTATTTTGGTCTTTTGAAGAGTCAATAAGTTCAACTAAATCAAAAAGAAACGAATTAGCGGCGACGCATGGTGCGCCGGTTGCACTCTCCCGGACGACAATAACGAAGACAGCTCCGGATCGAATGCAACCTTGAAGTGTTCCGGCCTCGGCAATCTTGCTTCTGAAGAAAGCGTGGGTAACCCGTCTTTAAGTTTTTCGCTCTGCGTAAGCGAAAGGCTTTGCAAAAGTGGGCGGTCAATAGAGCCCGGCTTGTCTCCCTCTTTCTTGTACCAACGCCAGGAGAATGTCAATGGTCGGGGTCGGAACATTCGTCAGGCGTCCCAATTCCTGCACGGCTGTGACAAGAGCGTCGATTTCCATCGAACGGTGTCGTTCCAGATCCTGCAACATCGACATTTTATGTCCGACCGCTTTTCCGGCCACGTCCAACCGCCTGTCGATCATGGCTTCGGGAATAAAGACGTTCAAGGCTTCTGTCACGGCCTTGGCTTCGTCAATCGCTTTTTTGCAGACTTCACGCAAGGCACCGGAAGTGATGCGGTCGAGAGTGGAATGGGTCAGCGCACTGATGGGGTTGAAACAGACGTTTCCCCACAGTTTCAACCAGACGTTCCAACGGATGGCATCTCGTACAGGAGCGTCGAAATGGGCCGCTTTCATGATTTCAGAAAGCGCCATGACCCGGTCGGATCGGCTCCCGTCCGGTTCACCCAGCGTGAAACGGTTGAATTCGTGGTGTTCGATCACGCCGGGTGCAACGACTTCACAAGCCGGGTCGACAACACAGCCGATCGCTCTTTGGGGACCGATCAAGTTCCATTGTCTGGCTCCGGCATCGACCGATTCCAGATGCCGTCCTTCAAAACGGCTGCCTTCCTGGTAAAAGTACCACCAGGGGATGCCGTTCATGGCGGTGACCACAGCAGTGTCCGGCCCGAGCAAAGGAGCGAACAGGGCAGCCGATTCATGGGACTGGTGCGCCTTCAAGGCACAAATGACGTAATCTTGCGCTCCGAAATCCGCCGGGTTGTCGCTGGCCGGTATACGGGCATTTTTTTCTTTTCCGTCAATCAGCAAGGTGAGACCGTTTTGTCGGATAGCTTCCAAATGGGTACCTCGTGCAATGGCACACACGTCATTACCGGCCAGTGCGAGTTCGACGGCAAGATAACCGCCGATGGCGCCAGCACCGAATATGCAAATTTTCATGGTTCCATCTCCTCAGGTTACAAGTAAAACAAAGCGGAAAGAAGGGATTGATCATAGTATACACAGATGCTATTTATATAAAAAATACTTTTTTTGTTTGGAATAAAGACGAAATAAATATAAATGGAGAAGAAATGGACATTCGTCAACTCCGGTATTTCTGTGCGATTGCCGAGGAAGGACAAATCAGCCGGGCAGCCCAGAAGCTGCACATTGCCCAGCCACCGTTAAGTTATCAGCTGAAACTCCTTGAAGAGGAACTGGGCGTCAAACTGATTGAGCGCAACACGCGCAGTCTTTCTTTAACCCGTGCGGGGCACGCCTTCTACCAGCGTGCAGAACAGATACTGAGTATGTTGCAGGCAGCGGCCGATGAAGCCAAAGACATCGAATTCGGCGTCAACGGCATTCTGGCGTTCGGCAGTCCACCTGCTATCGGTAATTTATTTATGCCCGACCGGATCAAGCGATTTCACGAAGCGTATCCCCACGTTCGTTTTCTCTGGAGAGAAGGCAATACCTACCGTATCCTTGAATTACTGGAAGCCGACGTCATCGAGTTCGGCATTGTCCGCTTACCGGTCCCCACAGGAGCTTATGAGTCGAAGCCGCTTTTGACGGAGTCATGGGTTGCGGTCGCCTCCAAAAACGATGAACGGTGGAAAGAATACAACCGCATCGGGCTGGAAGCGTTGTCGGGAATACCGCTGATCATGATGCGTCGGCAAGCGGGCATTTATTGTCACGACATGGTGGTCGATGAAATGAAAGGAAAAGGTATTATTCCGGATATCGTTTGCGAAAGCGACAATGTTACTGCCATTTTGGCTCTGGTTGAAAAAGGGATGGGCATGGCTATCCTGCCGGAATCGACCCTGTCAGTCAGACCGGCCGAAGACTTCCGCAGATTAGCGATAACGGGTTGCTTGTTGGAGTCGTCTTCCGCCGTTTTGTGGAAAAAAGACCGGCGGTTGTCGAAAGCGGCCCAACTGTTTCTCGAACGGTTTTAAACGGGAGAAGCCCGAATGCTGTAAAAAGGAACGGTACAATAACCATCTTTTCTTTTCAGACCGGAGTGTTCGCATGTTCAGTTATCAGCACGTTTTCCACGCCGGCAATCATGCCGATGTCTTAAAACACGTCGTGTTGGTACAAACGCTTTTATACACTTGCCGTAAGGAAACACCGTTTTTCTACATCGACACGCATGCGGGTGCGGGCGTTTATTCCCTGGAAGGAGCGGCCGCCAGAAAAAAGGCCGAATCAGATAACGGTATCGGCAAAATAGGCTCGGAAAAAACGGTTCCCGGCCCGATAGAAAGCTACTTGCAGGAAGTCCGACGCATCAATCCGGATGGAAAACTCCGTTTTTATCCCGGGTCTCCCCGAATTGCCGACAACGTGTTGCGCGGGGGCGACAGATTGCGTTTGTACGAACTGCACCCGACGGAAAATCATTTGCTGGAAGCAAATTGCCGGGCGTGGACAGCACAGAACACGAAGGATGACCGTTCCCGATCCGGTCGGGGAAAGCGGATAACCGTGGAAAAAAAGGATGGTTTTTCCGCGCTGAAATCCTTGCTGCCACCGCCTTTCAGACGTGCCGTCGTTCTTATTGACCCGCCCTATGAAGACAAAACGGATTATCGGAAAGTCATCGAAACCGTGTCGGACGCATTGAAACGGTTTTCGACAGGCACTTATCTGGTCTGGTATCCCCTTTTGCAAAGACCGCAATCACGGCAACTTGCCGGCCGTTTGAAACAGGTGACCGGGCAGGAATGGCTGAACGTTACGCTCAGTGTGGGAAAACCTGTTCCGGACGGTTCGGGTTTTGTTTCAAGCGGTATGTTCGTGATCAATCCGCCGTGGAAGCTGGATGAGGCGCTAAGGGAAGCGATGCCGTACCTGGTAGCGGTACTGGGCCAGAACGAAGGTGCCGGTTTTACGCTGGAAACCGGGAAAGGCAGCCTGCGGTAACGGTTTTCAAGTACAGTGTGGTGCTGAAAAACGACAGCGGCTGTACGGCGTGGCCTTTAACCGGCCAGTAACAAAAAAACCGTCGGTTTTTTTTGAAAAGAAGGGAGCTGTCCCTTTTCAAGCCGTTTTTTCCACGTCGCTACGGGAAAAGTAGCAATCAACTCGTCTTTCAGCGTAAGCTCTGTCGCGAGGCATAAACGGGTATCCGGACGGCACGACGCGCAAAGCGCTTTCAAAAGCGTTTCGTTTCGGTAAGGCGTCTCGATGAAAATCTGGGTTTGTTTTTCCCGGCGAGACCGTTCTTCCAATGCACGAATGCGATGATGACGTTCTTCCGGATCGGTCGGCAAATAGCCGTTGAAAGCGAAAGATTGTCCGTTCAATCCGCTAGCCATCAGGGAAAGCAACAGTGAGGAAGGGCCCACTAACGGCTTGACCGGAATGCCTTTGTCGTGCGCCAGTCGAACCAGGTCGGCACCGGGATCGGCTACGGCCGGAACGCCTGCTTCGGAAATCAGTCCCGCGTCTTTCCCCTGCAAAAGCGGTTCGAGCAATTGCGGTAAAACCGCCTTATCCGTTCTGACGTTCAGTTCCGCCATCGCTATTTGCTGAAGAGCGTGTTTCAACGGGTATTGTTCGGCAATCCTTTTCAGATGGGCACGAGCGGATTTGGCGTTTTCGACAATAAAATAATCGAGCGCGGCGGTGGTTTTGCCGACCGCGTCGGGAATGAGACCGGACAGAATCACACTGGAGGCGTCACCGCCCAGTGTGTTGGGAATGAGATAAAGAGTACCGGGTTTCATCGGGAAACAGAAGGAAAAAAGGAGACGCCGCAACGACGCAGCATGGTGGTCAGGGTGATCAACGGCAAACCGGTCAGGGCTGTCGGATCGTCGCTTTCTATTTTTTCGAGGAGAATGATGCCAAGCGCTTCATTTTTGGCACTGCCTGCGCAATCGTAAGGTTCTTCGGTTTTCAGATAAGCTTTCAAATCGTCGTCCGGCAGGTTCCGAAAAACAACCGTGGTTTTGACGGTCTCGCTTTGGGCGGTGTCGTCGGGCAGGGCGTCGCGACCGTCACGCACGCACAGCGCCGTGTGGAAAAGGACGGCCCTGCCGCGCATGCTTTTGAGCTGTTCAAAGGCTTTTTCAAACGAACCCGGTTTTCCGATGGGGTTGCCCTGCAATTCAGCTACCTGGTCGGAACCGATCACAATAGCGTCCGGATAGCGGGCACTGACAGCCGCTGCTTTCAGAAAGGCGAGTCTCGACGCCGTTTCGGCCGGTTTTTCGCCAGGAAGCGGTGTTTCGTCGATGTCCGGGCTGGCAGTGGTAAAAGGCAGACCCAACCGCGACAGCAGTTCTTTGCGATAACGTGAAGAAGAGGCCAAAACGAGGCGAACTGGAAAATCGGAAGACATCGTCGAACCCGAATAAGATGAAGAAGACAGGCCATAGTGTACTAAAGCTTTGACGGACAAGGAACATTGTTGTTAAAATTATGAATTTCACGCTCATGTTGAGCCATGCCTTCCCATCTGATCTACCCATTCGAGTTTTGCAAGAACAACGAAATGCTTGAAGGATGTACTCCCGTGTCCGAAACGGAAAGACTCCTTTCGGTGTGTACCGATACTTCCGGAGAACTGGTGTGGAAAGTGTCGGGTTCTCTGAACGTTCATCAACAACCCGAGCTCTTGCTTGACGTGGCCGGGCAAGTCAGTCTGATGTGCCAGCGATGTCTGGAACCTTTCGTTTTCGATTTGCGATCCGAAACGACTGTGATGGTCGCGAAAACGGAAGAAGAAGCCGATGAAATGGAAGAAGCGCTTTCCGATGAAGACGCTGTCGAGGTAATCGTGGCGGAGGGCAAAATCGATGTGATGGATTTGGTCGAGGATGAGGCACTCCTGGCGTTGCCTTTGTCACCTCGACACGAAGTCTGTCCCGAGGCCTCGGTAAAAGAGTGGAAAGAAAAGCGGGAATCGCCCTTTTCGGCCCTGAAAGGGCTGAAGAACAAACAGTGAAAACAAAAAAATGAACAGAGCTCCATTTTGGCGCGATACAAACAGAATGGATGTGTTAGAATTTTCGAAATTTTGATTCAGGAGTAATTATGGCAGTCCAACAAAACAAGAAATCGCCTTCGAAACGCGGTATGCGTCGTTCGCACGATTCGCTGGAAGCTGTCCAGCTGTCGATCGAACCGACTTCCGGCGAAAAACACCGCCGTCATCATATCAGCCCGAACGGTTTTTACCGCGGCAAAAAAGTGTTGAATACCAAAAACGATCAGTAAGCAGCTGGATGTGGATGAAATCAATGGCGCAGTAGGTTTTATACCTGGGCGCCTTTTTTATTGCACTCTTTCATCCGTGACCAGTGTCGTAAGGAGGCGGACAAAAAATCCGGTTTGAGCGTGCTTGAGAACGAAACAAAAACAGTTAAAATTTCAATTGATTGCATGGGAGGAGACCACGGGCTGGGTGTGACGGTCCCGGCGTCTCTTTCCTTTCTTAGACAGGAACCGGCGGCAGAACTCATTCTTGTTGGACAAAAGGAACTGATCGAAGCCGAGCTGAAAAAAAACCGGGCCGAAAGCCATCCTCGTATCACGATCCGGCAGGCTTCGGAAGTCGTGCGGATGGACGATCCGATCGAAGTCGCCTTGCGCCGGAAAAAAGATTCGTCGATGCGTGTGGCCATTCAACTGGTAAAGGATGGCGAGGCAAACGCTTGTGTATCTGCCGGCAATACGGGCGCCCTGATGGCCATTTCCCGTTATCTCCTGAAAACGATGCCCGGTGTGGACCGGCCGGCGATCTGTGCCATTTTACCCAATCAGAAAAACGGCCCTACTTACGTGCTGGATTTGGGAGCCAACGTCGATTGCGAAGCCGAGCATCTCCATCAGTTTGCGCTGATGGGGTCGGCCCTGTTTGCCCACATCGAAGGCAACCCCCGTCCGAAGATCGGATTGTTGAACGTCGGTACCGAGTCCATCAAGGGGAACGAAGTCGTAAAAAAAGCAGGTGAACTGCTCCATACCGAACACGAGAATGGTACACTTAATTTTTACGGTAATGCAGAAGGCAACGATATCTTCGAAGGAACGTGTGATGTCGTCGTCTGTGACGGATTTACCGGAAACGTAACGCTCAAGGCCATTGAAGGACTCGGCCGTTTTTTTCGTAATGTGCTCGTATCCGAATTCAGGAGCAGTCTTTTAAACGGTCTCGGCGCACTTTTGGCTGGTAAGGCGTTAAAGTCAATTCGGCAGCGTTTGAACCCTTCCCGGTTCAACGGCGCCTGCATGCTGGGGCTGAAGGGACTTGTCTTCAAAAGCCACGGCAGTGCGGACGTTTACGCTTACGAGTGTGCCATCAAACGAGCCCATGAAGCCGTCAAACGTGACGTGTTGTCGAGAATTGCGACGACAATGGCAGAGCTGCTCAAGAAATCGAAAAACCATCAGACAGAAGAAAAAAACAATAAAGAAAACGGGATAC
>DBGFLV010000064.1:0-1917 GCA_048528425.1 Oxalobacter sp.
ATTGAATGGGCGCTTGTCCGGCAAGGCGGAGCGAACCGAGCTGGAAGCGCTTCAGGACGCAATTGGGAAAAGAGGGGTGCCGATCGTTCCCTCGACTACGTCGCGACGGCGACGCTTCCAGCCGGTTATCTGAAAGCGGACGGGGCCGCTGTCGGCCGGGAAACGTAGCTGGCGTTGTTTGCGGCGTTCGGAAAAATCATGGGGCTACCGGGCAGAATCTGTCATGAACGAAAGGTTGAAATCCAAAACGTCCTGTGGCAACGGGCCGCGCTCCGGCAGCATCCCATTGTCACAACTGCAAAAACAGGCGGACGGGAGAGTCCGAAATCATTGTACGGGGAAGTATTTCTTTCTAACAAGGCAGTTTCATGGGCTGTTACATGGCGTTACAAATTAAAAGCGGCCTACGGTGGATCTGTTGAAAAAAGAAGACACATTCACGAGGTTGTCCCGTTTTGACGCATCGGCAGAAAAACGTCCCTGGTGTTACGAGTCTGTGTTCTGGGGAAAGGGGCCGGTCGTGTCCGGCCGCTGTTTCCGGTTTCACGCCATCGGCTGGCTCATCAAATCGTTCAGCGCTTCGGCCATCGACGGGTGTGTGAAGATGAAGTCGCGCAGGAAGGTGTAGGGTTGACCGGTTTTCATGGCCATTGCCACCAGATTGATGATCTCCGACGAGGCGGCACAAAAAAGGGTCGCGCCCAGTATGCGGCCGCTTTTTTTGTCGATCACGGCTTTTAAAAGACCGTCGGTCTGTCCCAGCGTGTGAGCGCGCGGAATAGAAGTGACGGGAAGCCGGACGACGCCAATGTCCAGTCCCTGTTTTCTGGCCTCGTCTTCGCCCAGTCCGATGCGGGAAAGGGGCGGATCAATGAATACGGCGTAGGAAAAGGGCTCGCGGTCGGCCGTATTTCGGGCGTGATGACCGAACAGGTCGTCCCGAATGATTCGGTAGTCGTCCAGCGAGATGTACGTGAACTGGGGCCCACCCTTGACATCGCCGATCGCCCAGACGTGCGGATTGGACGTTCTGAGGCGTGCGTCGACCAGGACGGCGCCTTTGGCGTCGGTCGCGATACCGGCGGCAGCCAGATTCAGGGCTGCGGTTTCAGGCCGTCGGCCGGTGGCCAGCAGTACGGCGTCGGCCTCGATTTCGTAGTGGTAACCGCTTTCGGTGTCGTGACACGCCAGTTTGACGCCGTCCGGTGTATCAACGATGGTTTCGGTGCGGGCGTTCAGGCGAAATTCGACGCCTTTTTTTTCCATGACGGCTTTGACTGTCGCCGCGACGTCCCGGTCTTCGCGCGGGATGAAGTCGGAATGATTGTCCAGTACGGTCACTTCCGATCCGAATGAGGCATACATGGAAGCGAATTCCAGCCCGATGTAACCGCCGCCGACGATGACCAACCGCTTCGGCAGTTTTTCCAGTTGCATGATGGTGGTACTGGTGTAGACGTGTGCGCTGTTTTTGACGCCTTCGATGGCGGGAATGATCGAGCGGGCACCGGTATTGATGAAGATGTGTTCCGCCGTTAGCTCGAGCGTGTTACCGTCGGCCAGCCGGACGGCGACCGCGTCGCCCGAGATGAAACGGCCTTCGCCGTGATGGAGGGTGATGTTGGGTTGGTCTGCCAGATTGTGATAGTTTTTGTCGCGCAGCGCGGCGATCAGGGTGTTTTTCTTTTCGATGGCATCACGATAGTGGCGTTTTTCGGCGTCGGGATCGCCGTGGGTCAGACAGCGGGTTTCTTCGGCCTGATGGACGAGCGTTTTCGTCGGAATGCAGCCGATGTTGATACAGGTGCCGCCGTACATGTGATCGTTTCTTTCGATCATGGCCACTTTCCAGTTCCGTTTGGCTAAATCGACGGCTAAGGTCTTGCCGCCTTTGCCGAATCCGATAATGATGGCATC
>DBGFLV010000065.1:0-3474 GCA_048528425.1 Oxalobacter sp.
TCCTTCAGCGCAACGGACCGGCCTTGCTGTTCACGAATCCGGCCGGTTTTTCCATACCGGTGCTGACCAATCTTTTCGGCAGTGTCCGGCGTATTGCCAAAGCCGTAGGAGGAGAAACGGTTCAGGATTTAAGACGCATCGGCCAGTTTCTGGCGTTGCTGAAAGAACCGGAACAGCCGGAACAACTGTCGGATGTGTTCGGTATGGGAGCGATGCTGAAATCCTTTCTGAATATGAGACCGAAGCTCTACAAAGAGGGGTGTTGTCAGGAGATCGTACAGGAAGGGGCTGCCGTCGATCTGGGGTTTTTGCCGATTCAGCGATGTTGGCCGGAAGATGTCGCTCCGCTGATCACTTGGGGAATGGTCGTCACGCGCGGACCGTGCAAAAAAAGACAAAATCTGGGCATCTACCGCCAGCAAGTCATTGGACGAAACAAGGTTATCATGCGCTGGCTTGCCCACCGGGGCGGTGCGCAGGATTTCAGGGATCATAAAATAGTCCGGGGAAATAAACCTTTCCCTGTCGCCGTCGTGATCGGTGCTGATCCTGCCACGGTATTGAGTGCCGTCATACCGCTTCCTGACGAGCTGTCGGAATATCAGTTTGCCGGGCTGTTGCGTGGAGCGCGTACCGAACTGGTCAAGACGCTCGGAAGCGCGTTGGAAGTTCCGGCCGGTGCCGAGATTGTACTGGAAGGCCACATTTATCCCGATGAAAGTCATGCAACGGGATTTGAACATGCCCTCGAAGGTCCTTTTGGCGACCACACTGGTTACTATAATGAAAAAGACGAATTTCCCGTGCTGACGGTTGACCGCATCACCATGCGGCGAAATCCGGTTTACCTGTCCACTTATACGGGGCGTCCCCCGGATGAACCCGCTATGCTGGGTCTGGCGTTAAACGAAGTTTTTGTGCCGTTATTACAGAAACAGTTTTCTGAGATCACTGATTTTTATCTGCCTGCCGAGACATGCAGTTACCGCTTCGCCGTCGTGCAGATCCGGAAAGCTTATCCGGGACATGCGCGTCGGGTCATGTTCGGCGTCTGGAGTTTTCTCCGGCAGTTTCTTTATACCAAATTCATCGTAGTCGTTGATGAGGATATTGATGTCCGAAACTGGCAGGACGTCATGTGGGCGATTTCTACCCGGGTCGATCCGATCAGGGACACCGTTTTGGTGGACAACACCCCTATCGACTATCTGGACTTCGCTTCGCCTGTCAGTGGTCTGGGCAGTAAAATGGGAATCGACGCTACCGGTAAATGGCCGGGAGAAACGACGCGTCAATGGGGAAAGAAAATCGTCATGACTCCGGACGTCTGCCGTAAAGTGGACGAAATCTGGGAAGAACTTGATATGGAATGAACGGTTTCTTTTGGCGTGCTACCCACTTTGCTGTACAATGCCGCTTGGCGGGCCCCTGCGCATTGCGGAATGGTGAATCTGGTCAGGTCGGGAACGAAGCAGCCACAGCCAATCTCCGCGAGTGCCGCAGTCAAGGCTCGCCTTTTCCCTTTCTTACCCAGGCAGATGGCCGATCGACTCCAGCAAGTCACGTCTGGTTCCGGTAGTGTGCCTTTTAGTCCCCTCAAGTTCATCCGGATGGGAATGACGTCCACTGCCTCCCGGTTTTAAAGGAATTGTCCTGTTCAACGTCAACTCGTTTTTCACGCAACAGGACACAATAAGGTACAATTTCAACATGTCTTACTTAGTTCTTGCGAGAAAATATCGCCCGAAAAATTTTGAGAACGTCATTGGACAAGACCATGTCGTTCGTGCCTTGACGCATGCGCTTGAGAGCCGACGTTTGCATCACGCCTATCTTTTTACCGGTACCCGGGGAATCGGGAAAACGACGCTTTCGCGGATTCTGGCTAAGTCGTTAAACTGTGAAAAAGGGATTACAGCAACCCCTTGCGGTGAGTGTGAAGCGTGCAAGGCCATTGATTCCGATCGTTTCGTTGATTATGTGGAAATGGACGCCGCTTCCAACCGGGGCATTGCCGACATGCTGCAATTGCTCGAACAGGCGATTTATGCGCCGACGGCTGCGCGTTTCAAGGTCTACATGATCGACGAAGTGCACATGTTGACTTCCCAGGCTTTCAACGCCATGCTGAAAACGCTGGAAGAACCGCCCGAGTACGTCAAATTCATTTTGGCTACGACTGATCCGCAGAAAATACCGATCACGGTGTTGTCACGGTGCCTTCAGTTCAACCTCAAGCAAATGCCGGTTGTCCAGATTGTCGCTCATCTGGAACGCATTTTGGGACAGGAAGGCGTCCCTTTCGAAAAAACGGCGCTTCAGTTACTGGCTGTAGGCGCGCAGGGTTCGATGCGCGATGCCCTGTCGTTGACTGATCAGGCGATTGCCTATACAGCAGGAAAAGTCACGGACGAAGCGGTACGCGACATGTTGGGAACGCTTGACCGAACTTATCTGATACGGCTTTTGGAATGTCTTGCTGCCAGAGACGGGGCTGGCCTTTTAAAGGTGGCCGATGAAATGGCGCTTCGCAGCCTTTCTTACCGGTCGGCCTTGCAGGATCTCGGCCTGTTGTTGCACCGGATCGCCTTGGTTCAGGGCGTTCCGGATTATCTGGCGGAAGACTTACCCGATCATGCCGATATAGCGCGTCTGGCCACTCTTTTCAGTCCGGAAGAAATCCAGCTTTACTATCAGATTGCCATTCACGGTTGCCAGGAGCTGGGATTGGCACCAGATGAATATGCCGGTTTTTCCATGACATTGTTGCGCATGTTGGCGTTTGCGCCCAGAGAAAAAAAGGCACGTAAACCCGAGAATGCGCCGACGGCTTCCTCTCTTAACCGTTCAAAATCGACAGAAAGGGTGAGTCCGGTAAAAAAGGCAGCGTCCGGTGCCGGACCAAAGAACGAGCCTGCCGGCTTTGCCAAAGAAAAAAGTCTGCCGCAAGAAATGTCTGGCCGGTTAGACGACCTGAGTGACGTATCTGTTTTGCCTGCTGCGACAAACGGGGCTGTTCCTTCTTCACCCTCCCGGGCGGGAGAAAGAGAAGATGCCAACGAGCCAAACGGCGATTCTGCCGTGTCCGCCAGCGTCTCGGCAGGCACTTCCTGGAACGGGGACTGGCCGACACTGGCAGCCAGCCTGCCGGTGCGCGGTATGACGCAACAACTGGCCCAACAGACAGAACTGGTTCGCTGGGAAAAAAAAGATGCCGTTTATCTTTTGCATTTGAGATCCCCTGTTCCAACGTTGTGTATGCCTAATAACGTGAACAAGCTCGTTAGTGCTTTAAGCGAGTATTTCGGTGGCCCCGTCAAAATCACGACGGAAATCGGAAAAGTAGAAGCCACTGCCAATCAGAACGCTATTGACGCGCGTGCCGAAAGGCAAAGACAGGCGGAAGAAACCGTGTCGGCTGATCCTTATATCCAGTCCTTTTGCGAGGAACTCGGAGGGCACGTTGTCGACGGT
>DBGFLV010000066.1:0-3112 GCA_048528425.1 Oxalobacter sp.
TCAGTTGCCATGGCTTCATTGTTTACGGCAAGGCGGAAGCTCTTTTCGTTGAACGTCATTTTTTCCACCGGATCCTTTTGAGCCAGTTCGGGGCTTAATTTTCGGGTAACCGGTGCATCCGATTCGGACAGTTTCTGGAGCAGTTCCGGACTGATCGTCAAGAGATCGCAACCGGCCAGTTCAATGATTTGGGATGTGTTGCGGAAGCTGGCTCCCATGACTTCGGTGGCATAACCGAACTTCCGATAATAATCGTAAATTTTTTTGACGGACTGGACACCCGGGTCGTTTTCACCAGTGTATTCGTTACCGGTTTGCTTTTTGTACCAGTCGTAGATTCGTCCAACGAACGGAGAAATCAGTTGTACTTGTGCCTCGGCGCAGGCCACCGCTTGCGGCAAAGAAAACATCAGCGTCATATTGCAGCGTATGCCTTCTTTTTGCAGTACTTCGGCAGCACGAATGCCTTCCCAGGTCGATGCAATCTTGATCAGGACGCGTTCGGGCGCAATCCCGGCGTCCCGATAAAGAGCGATCAGTTCCTTGCCTTTCTGGATACTACCTTCGGTATCGAATGACAGACGGGCATCCGTCTCCGTGGAAACCCGGCCTGGAACGATTTTCAGAATCTCCACACCGAATGCGACAAGCAATCGATCCATGATGGCTTCGGTCGATTTGTCCCGATTTTCACGGACGGTTTTCTCGAGCAACGCACGATAAGCCTCTTTTTGAACCGCTTTGAGAATCAGGGAGGGATTGGTCGTTGAATCCTGTGGAGCGTAACGGCGTATGGATTGAAAGTCGCCCGTATCGGCAACCACGGTCGTGTACTGTTTCAGTTGTTCCAGTTGATTCATATCTCTACTCTCGCAAAAAGGGTGGACAGACAGGAAATGAGTACTCGCAAACATTAAAACACATATTTCGGGTGAGCGGACAGCTCGTTCCGAAATGGTCAATATTCTCGTGAAACGATTGGATCAAACTGGGTCGGTTTTCAGACACCGTTTTCATGGCCGGATGACCTGTCCGGAAAGGAAGTCCGTTTTTACCCAGTATAAGCGAAGCGTAAAAACAGTTTTATTGATATATCCAATAAGTTCGGGAAATAGAGAAGCGGAAAAACGGGAGCTTTCCTTGAACACACAGCCGCTTTTTCATGAATCATGGTTTCAAGTGACTTGAACATATGAAATTCATCCCTTTTTTCGTCATTTTGCTGACGGTGCTTTTGCTGACGTCGTGTCATGCCGAAAAACGGCCGGGCGAAACCGAAATTACCCAGATTGCCAAGGAAGCTTATCTTTACGGTTACCCCGTGGTCGGTCTTTACCGTCATATGGCAACCCGGGCAGTCGATCGGGAAAATCCCCGTTTTTTCAAACCATTCAATGAAATAGGTTGGTTGCCGTTAGCCGGAACGGTTGTGACCGCAACTGATCAAGGTGAAGCCAATGAAGAAGCCGCTTTGAAAGAGAGCGAAGCACTCACTAAAACGGCTCTTTTTGAACCAGACAACAAACCGATGGCCTATGGCAGTGTCTGGATGGATTTACGTCGCGAGCCTTACGTTGTGTCGATCCCGGCCACCGGGAACGGACAGTATTTTTCTGTTTTATTTATCAGTCTTTTTTCCGATGATTTCGATTACGTCAGTGCATGGCGTGACGGGAACGGCGGTGGTCGGTATCTGTTGACGCCACCCGGTTGGAAAGGGGAAAAACCTTCAGGAATCAATCGGGTAATTGCCGCGCCGTCCGATTTTGTGTTGGGCGTATTTCGCGTCCATCTTGATAACGCTTTCGACACGCAAAAAAACATGAAACTGCTCGCGCGTTTCGGCATCGTACCGTTAAGCCAGTATGCCCACACTCCACCGGTTTCCCCGGTGTCACCTGCCGACTTTCCGGAATTCAATGTCGGCAGGGCGAGAACGCCCGAGTTCTTCAACTATCTGAATTTTGCCTTACAGTTCTGTGCCGTTGCAGAGGATGAAAAGTCCCTGCTGAAACGCTTTGCCAAAATCGGCATAATTCCCGGCAAGCCATTCGATTATTCCACGATGTCGGAGACCGAAAAAAAAGCCTTGATCGACGGCATGGCAGCGGGACAAGCCGAAATTGATGCCTTGGCTCATGCCGGTCAAAACAGCGTCTCTCTCTTGGCCGATCCTGGAAACGGACCCAAGGCCGATTATGCTTATCGGGCGTATCTATCCGATCGCTACCTTTACGGGCATTTATCGGAAGAACTCGTTACGGTTGCCTATGAGACAACCGTAAACCGTGAAAAACTGAATGGAAAACACCGTTATGAACTGCGATTTGAAAAAGACCGTTTGCCTCCGGCAGAGGCTTTCTGGACACTGTCGGTTTATCCAACGACCTCACTGGCTTCTTTCCGATTTGACGGTTCCGCTTCCCTCGATTCTGCTGTCCACTCGTTCAGTTACGGTGAAGACGGCAGTTTGATCCTGTATCTTCAGGAGGCGGCGCCGGAAGCGGAAAAACAGAACAACTGGTTGAAAGTGCCAAGGGGCAACTTTTATCTGTTGCTCCAGTTGTACCGGCCCGGCGACCCCTTTTGGGCCGGCGAATGGTTATTTCCGCAAGTTCGGGCAGTAAACGGCCCGGAAAAAGAAGAAGCCGTTGTTCTTTCCGTTTCGACGAACTCGGCCCAATTCCGGAGAAAACCGGCTTTGGAGAGTATACAAACCCGTGATTCGGCTCGATAGCAAACCCGAATGGGACTTTCTTCCGGAAGAGGCTTTATTTCAGTGTCGTTTTAGCCAAAGCGATCAGGCCCTGAGTAGAACTGTCGTGTGTGTGCCGGACGTCGCCTTCCAGTTCACCCTGAATTGTTTTGGCCAGTATTTTGCCCAGTTCAACTCCCCACTGGTCGAAACTGTTGACGTCCCAGATCACGCCCTGGACAAATGTCTTGTGTTCGTAAAGGGCCAGGAGCGCTCCCAGCGTTTCGGGACGGAGCACATTCATGAGAAGGGTATTGCTGGGCCGGTTACCCGGAAAAGTGCGTTGGGCTACCTGAATACGAATTTCTTCCTCACTCATCCTGTCTGTGTCCAGGTCGGAACGGACTTGATCTGCGT